>CAZYBA010000036.1:3026-15073 GCA_964646105.1 uncultured Armatimonadia bacterium | reverse complement strand
GCGGGGTTGGGGCTGAATCCCGAGGCCGACCGTGCCACGTTGATCCGGCGGGCGGCCTTGGACTTGACTGGGTTGCCGCCGTCCCCCGACGATGTGGCGGCGTTCGTCAACGATCGCCGGCCCGATGCCTGGGAGCGCGTGGTCGACAAGTTGCTGACGTCCGAGCGGTACGGCGAACACTGGGCGCGCATGTGGATGGACCTGGCGCGTTACGCGGACACCAAGGGCTATGAAAAGGATCTGGCTCGCCCGATGTGGCGTTGGCGCGACATCCTGATCGACCGGTTGAACGCCGACCAGCCCTACGACCAATTTACGCGGGAGCAACTGGCGGGTGACCTGCTCCCGGGCGCGAGTGCCGAGCAGAAGGTGGCCACAGCCTTCCATCGCATGACCATGACCAACGACGAGGGCGGAACCGATGACGAGGAGTTCCGTCAGCTCGCGGTCAAGGACCGGGTGGACACGACGGTGCAGGTTTGGATGGGCCTCACGATGGGGTGCGCCAAGTGCCACACGCACAAGTTCGACCCGATCTCGATAACGGATTACTACCGCTTTTACGCGATATTCAACCAGACCGCGGACGCGGACCGGTTCGACGATGCCCCGAAGGTGGTGGCTCCGACCAAGGCCGAGATTGCGCGTCGGGAGCAGACCCGCAAGGAGTGGGAAGCGGCGGTGGTGTCGGTGGAATCGGAGCCGGGTTTGCTGGAATGGCAGGGGGAGGCGAGGGCGAAGCATCCATGGGTGCCGTTGCGTCTGTCGGGCTCGGTTGCGCGGTCCGGGGCGACACTCTCCGCCCGGGCGGACCACGCGGTGCTGGTAGGGGGAACGGCGGCGCTGCTGGATTCGACCGTCGTGGAGTTCCCCAATCCGGTGGATTTGCCCACGGGGTTCCAACTCGAGGTGTTGCGGGACGGGTCGTTGCCCGGAGGGGGTCCCGGGCGCCGCGCGGACGATTCGAACGCGGTGGTGTCGGAGTTCCGCGTGGAGTGGATTTCGGATCAGGGTGTCACCGAGCGGGTGCGTCTTGGTCGGCCTCGGGCGGATCATTCCCAAGTGGCGTGGGACGTTTCCGCAGCTGTGGACGACAAGCCGGAAACCGGTTGGGCGTGGGCACCGCACAATGCGCGCCCGCACCGGGCTTGGTTCGCCATTGAGGAACCGAAGCAGCGTCCCGGCGGCCGTTGGCGGGTGACCATCGAGCAGAACCTTTCCGGGTTTGTGCTGGGGTGTTTCCGGGTTTCAGTTGCGGCGGGTGCCGGTTGGGAGTCGGCCGAGTTGACTCCCGAGGATCCGGCGGCGCCGTTGTGGGTGCCGAAGGAGCAACGGACTTGGGAGCAGCGTTCGGACATCGCCGAGCTGTTTGCACAGCAGCGGCACCCCGAGTTGTTTGCGGCACTGCGGACGGCATCGCGTCAGAAACGCAGCGCCGAGGTGAAGCCGGTCGAGACTCCGGTTCTCGAGGAACTTCCGGAGTCTCGGCGTCGGGTGACCCGGGTGCATCAGCGGGGTGATTTCCTGAGTCCGGGAGATGTGGTCGAGGCGACGTTGCTTCCGGGCTTCGGGGCGGCTCCGGGAGGTCGTCCCAATCGATTGACATTGGCCGAATGGCTTATGTCTCCCGGGAATCCTCTCACGGCGCGGGTGGCGGTGAACCGGATTTGGGCGCGCTTGTTCGGTCGGGGATTGGTGGAAACCGAGGAGGATTTTGGTTGGCAGGGTGCGGCTCCCAGCCATCCGGAGTTGCTTGATTGGTTGGCCGAGCATTTCCGTTCGGATCTCGGTTGGTCTCAGAAGAAGTTGCTGCGGACCATTCTTCTCTCGCGAACTTGGAAGCAGTCCGCCGCGTCGACGCCGGTGAAGTTGGCCAAGGACCCGGACAACCGCTTGCTCTCGCGTTCTCCGCGGGTACGGCTGTCGGCGGAGGTGGTGCGGGATCAGGCGTTGGCGGCGGCGGGATTGATCTCGGGAAAGATCGGGGGTGAACCGGTGATGCCTCCGCAGCCGGAGGGTGTCTGGCGGACCGTCTACTCGCAACTGCGCTGGGAGACTCCGCAGGATGAGGATCGTTACCGGCGCGGGTTGTACACGTTCTGGCGCCGCACCAGTCCGTATCCGGCGATGACAACCTTCGACGCCGGATCCGGAGAGGTTTGCCTGATTCGTCGTGTGCGGACGAATACGCCGTTGCAGGCGTTGGTGACCCTGAACGATCCGGCGTTCGTGGAGGCTGCGGCGGCGCTTGGCGAGCGCATGGCGTCTGTTCCGCGGCGCGAGGTCGGAATCGACTTGGGAATCCGTCGTGTGTTGGGCCGGTCGGCCACCGTTCAGGAGAAAACGCGTTTGGGACAGTTGTTCCAGGAGTCGCTTGCGCACTTCCGTCGTCAACCGTCGGCGGCGGTGGAGCTGTTGAAGGCCGCCAACCGCGTTGTGCCGGCCGGAGGCGACCCGGGAAGGGCGGCGGCCTGGGCCATGGTGGGAAATGTCTTGCTGAACCTCGACGAGACACTGGTGCGGCCATGAACATCGGATCCTCGACGGTTGCGGCAGGAGTTTTGGCTCTGTTGAACGCCCACCCCGGGCACGCGGGGCGTCCTTGGTTTGAATTTGGGAGTTAAAGAGAAATGGAATTCCGGATCGAAGACCATCCCGCTTTGTGGCGCGCCCGCGCTCTGACCCGTCGCCACTTTTTCGGACGGATGGGCATGGGATTCGGGGCGATCGCGCTGTCGGCGCTCGACGAGGTGTCCGCAGCGCCTCCTGCCCCCCGACGGGAGGGGCAGGCGGCCCACTCCAATCCCACCAAGCCCGCGCGTGCCAAGGCGGTCATTTATCTGCATATGGCGGGGGCGCCCTCCACTCTCGACCTGTTTGAACACAAGCCGGAACTGGTGAAGGTGAGTGGGCAGAAATGCCCGGATTCGTTCCTGGCGGGGAAACGGTTCGCGTTCCTGCGCGGGGTTCCGCGCATGCTGGCCAGCCCCTTCGCCTATCGCCAGCATGGGCAGTCGGGGCAGTGGATTTCCGAACTTCTGCCGCGGCTGGGCTCGGTGGCCGATGAATTGTGTGTGCTGCGCGGGATGACCACCGATCAGTTCAACCATGCGCCCGCCCAGTTGTTTGTGCAGACCGGGAACGCCCGGCTGGGGTATCCGAGTATGGGGTCGTGGGTGACGTACGGACTGGGTACCGCCAATCGCGACTTGCCGGGATTTGTGGTGTTGTGCTCGGGGGGCAAGGTTCCCGATGCGGGAAAGAGTGTTTGGGGGAGCGGATTTTTGCCGGGGATGTACCAAGGCATTCAGTGCCGCACCGACGGCGGGGATCCGGTTCTGTTCCTGTCGGATCCGAAGGGTGTCGACCGCGGGTTGCGCCGCAAGACACTGGACGCATTGCGTGATCTGAACACGCGAACGGAAGCGGCGGTGGGCGATCCCGAGACCCGCACCCGGATTTCCCAGTACGAACTGGCGTTCCGCATGCAGGTGTCGGTCCCGGATGTCATGGACATCTCGAAGGAACCGCAGCACATCCTCGACCTGTACGGCGCGCGTCCCGGGCATGTCTCCGCGGCGGAGTCGGCCGACGATCCCCGGCAGCTGTACCGCGGCGACGACCCGACATTTGCGAACAATTGCCTCCTGGCACGTCGTCTGGTGGAGAAGGGAGTCCGTTTCGTGCAGCTCTACGACTGGGGCTGGGACCACCATGGCATCTCTCCCGGGGAGTCGATCGACGAAACCCTGCCGATCAAGGCACGTTATGTCGACCGCGCCATCGCCGGACTGATCGCCGATCTTAAGCAGCGTGGGATGCTGGACAGCACGCTGGTGGTCTGGGGGGGTGAGTTCGGTCGGACCCCGATGCTGCAGGACAACGGAAATGCCGACGTCCGCAAGGGCTTCTTCGGCCGGGACCATCATCCGCACGGATTCACGATGTGGATGGCCGGAGGAGGAATCAAGCGCGGATTGTCCTACGGAGCCACGGATGAGATGGGGTATTACGCGGCCGAAAACAAGACCACTGTCCGCGACCTGCAGGCGACGATTTTGCAGGCGGTCGGCCTCGACCCCTATCGTTTCCATTACCCATACCAGGGCCTGGACCAACGACTGATCGGTCCAACCGACGAGGGACGGGTGTTGCGCGACGTCTTGGCGTAATGCGCGGATCCCGACTTGGTGCCGTCCTCCGGGGCCGGTCTTGTATTGACGATTGATTGGTCCGACGGGCGAAGGGCGGGTGTAGGGCGGCTTTCTCCACGGGATGTTAGGCACAGGGGGCTTCGGGCTCGGAGGCGATTGTGGGCTCCGTTGCTGTCGCATCGGTCGGTGCATGCAATTCCGACAAAGGGAAGTAGTCCAACGGACCTTCCGAGGACGTTGACTTCTAGCTCTTGTCCGTGAAGGCGGATGCGCCGAGCGGGGTCGAAATTGCTATCTCCCCGGGGGAAACGTTGCACTCGGTTCCCTCCTGACCAATCCGGTATGCTGTCACAATGAATCCTCTCCGTTGGCTTGCAGTCATGGCATTGGCGCTGCAGATGGTGGCGCCGGTCTGGGCCCAAGGCTCGGGTCCGTTCCGCAACGTCGTCAACCGGCGGTTTGCGACGGTATCCAACGGTCCCCAGTCGGCGGTGGTGGTGGATGTCCCCGCCGGTGCCGACACCGCTCAGCGCGACAAATTGGTTGCGGACCGCCTGCGAGCGACGTTCCGGCGGCAGGCCCAGGCGCTCGCGTCGTCGCGGGCCCGTATACGAACGTCCGGCAAGCTTCCCCTGTTGGCGCTTTCCCAGGTGGTTGCCGTGCGTCAGTCGGGCCGGCTGGTGGTGCCCGAACGGAAAACCACGCGCAACGGGGACAACCGGCTCGACGTTGTGTTCGAGGGTTTCAACGGGGCGAGCTTCCTGAACGACCGCAACGAGGCGGTGTTGATCGAGGACACGCTCCGCGAGTTGTTCGCCGTGGTTTATCCGAAAATGGTGGCGCTGTACGGCAAGCCGTCCTGGTCGGGCACGGTGGTCGTCAAGTCGATGGGCTTCCTCGAGGAGGGGTTGCAGACCGATCTGGAACGGTTGTCGTTCGGTGCGTACAACGTGTCCGAGGGACGGATTTATCTTCCCCTCTTCCGCAGCATCGACTCGATCGCCCATGCGTTCGTGCTGAACCTCTTCCATGCGTTCCACGGTCCGGTTGTGCTGCACTACGACGCGTGGGAGCAGGGCATGGCCCGGGCTGCGGCGACTGTTCTGGCGCGGGACCCGGCCATCAACTTCCTGGATCCGACCGCCAACGGGTTGTTGACGCAGCTTCCGGTTTACGACTTGCTCAACCAGCCCGCGCTCGGCAACAGCACGTTCTTCCCGCCGTCGCAGGCGAACTTCCCCGTGGATGGTGTGTTCACGATCGCGCGCATGCTGCAGCCGCGGCTCGGCATGTCGGGGGCGGCGTGGCTGAAGGTCTATATCGAAAACCCCGGCTTCTTCGCGGCATTCAACAGCGCGTACTACGCCGCCGCCGCGTCCGACAGTGGTCTTCCGGGAAATGTGCCGGCGCTGCGCACGCTCGCGGGCTCCGTGGTGCCGACCGTGGAAGGGCTGTCGTTCGGGCAGTGGTTTGAACGTCAGTATGTTCTCGACACGTCGGTGACCGGCGGCGACAAAGTCTATGCGTTTGTGGTGCCTGGCGACAATGTCCCCGCCGGACCGGTGGATCCGGGGGGACAAAGCCATTTGATGGTGGTGGTCCACTACCGAACCGAGGTCGGTGGTGACGAGAAGGTACGTTCCGGACGGGTCTACGCCACCTATTTCGACCATGACGGCTACCGTATCCCGACGTTGGGACCGGCGTCTGAGCAGGCTACGGTGGATCAGGGCGAGGGCTTCCTAACGACATTGTCGTTTCCCAACTCGGGCGTCGACGACGGCCGGATGACCGTGGATCTGGCGATCAACGGAGTGTCGGTGCGAACTTGGCTGCCGTCGGCGCTCGAGGGCGATATTCGTGTCCTGATGGCGACCCCTGCGAAGGGGGCCACGGCGACGATCTCCCAGGTCGTGCTGCCGTCGGGGATCGCCCGCGAAAAGGAAGTACCGGTTACCCGCGGGGCGTTCGGGGCCGCCCTGGGCGGTGTGGCGGGAGAGTTCGCCCGGACCACGGTTACGGTAGTGAACGAGGGGATCACCAAGGTCTACCGGCGCAATACCGGCGACGGCACCAATGTCCTCGTGCTTGCCGAGGATGGTGTTGCCGGCGGGGTGGTGACTGTCACCAAACTGCTGCCGACCGGAGTACCGTTCCTGATGTCTCCTCCGGTGCGCCCATTGACTCCCAAACCGGATGCGGTGCTGGGTCTGCCGTGGAGCGACTTCGTGGTGACCCAATGGGATCCGCTGGCAAATCGTTACGAAATGGCGGTTCCGGACAAGCCGGTCACCGGCGCGATGCTCCCCGGGCGTGCCTACTGGGTGCGCCTGTTGCCGTCGGCGGGTGGGGATCAGCACTTTGTCTCGATCACCGGAACCACTCCTGCGGCGGACAACGATTTCACGATTCCGGCCCCGTACGGTTGGAACCTGATCGGTTCGCCGTTCCCGGAATCCATTGAGATGACCGATGTCTATGTCAAGTTCCTGGAGAACGATGCGATCCCGTGGAGCGAGGCGGTCGAATCGAATTTGGTGGCATTGGAGCCGTTCGCGTGGGATTCGGCCAATCGCCGGTACGTGCCGTCGCAGTTCCTGGACGGTTCGGAGTGGAAGGGCTATTGGCTGCGGGTCTACGCGCCATCCGGGGTCACTCTCTTGTTGCCCGGTCCTTCCGCACCGTCGCGAAAGGTGGTACGGTCCCGGTCGCGCTCGGTGGCCCCACTTCGGACTTCCCCGCTGTGGAGTTTCCGGCTTCACGCCCGTCAGGGAGAATCGGCTGCGAGTGTGGCGCTCGGTGCGGCGCCGGGTGCCAGCGATACCGTGGATGTTCGGTGGGATACCGAAATGCCGCCGTCGTTCGAGCCCGGATTTTCGATGGGCTTTGTGGGCGCTGGCAAGGGTTCGGGTGGGCGCCGTGTCGGCGATTTTCGATCGGAGAGTGCGGCGCGCAAGGGGGTTTGGACCGTTGTGTTGAGTTCCCCGGTGGCGGGGACAGTCCGGTTGCACTGGGACGGTGTGGGGGCGGTTCCCCGGGGAGTGCGACTGCGTTTGGTCGACGAATCCACAGGAGCGACTGTTCTCCCGGCTGCGCAGGGCAGCTGGAACCTGGAATTGGCTGCCGGCCAGACACGCCGTCTGACTGTCCATGCCGAGCCGGCAAGGACACTTCCGCTGACCATCACCCGCATGTTCTCGCGTCCGGGACGTGGGGGTGGAGTGCGTTTGGAACTGGCCACGACGTCGGACGCGCAGCTCGATGTGCAGGTGGTCTCCATGACCGGCAAGGTGTTGCGGACGCTTGGCGGAGGGCGTGCCAAGGCGGGCGAGACCACGACCATTTCCTGGGATGGTCGGGGACCGGATGGTCCGTTGCCGGCAGGGTCCTACTTGCTTCAGGTCATTGCGCGCGACGACAACGGTGCGGTCGCCCGGCAGGTACGTCCCGTAACCACGGTACGTTGACAAGGAATTGAACGACGTGATGATCCGTAGGGGAATGTTGGCGGTGTTGCTCACCGCGTTGATGAGTCTGGGCGGCATGCTCGGGTGTGGCGGCGGTGGCGGCGGCGGGGTTGCCAAGACAAATGCGTACGGATTCGTGCGCGACTCGGCGAACGCCGACCAGGTGGTGGAGGGCGCTGTGGTCCAGATCCGGAACGCGCGCACCACCACGGTCAACCGAGATCAGGCATCGGAGACCCTGCAGGTGGGCTCGTTCCGTCTCGACAACCCTCCGGTCGGTGCGAACACGGCGTTGGTGACATTGCCCGGAAAGGCGCCGCAAACCATTGGGTTCCGGCCGGCGATCCGTGCCGGCAGCAATGGCGAATACACGCTCTATGTGAACATCGGCCAGGTGGGCGGCAAGGTGATCGGAACTGATTCCAAGCCCGCGGTCGGGGCGTTTGTGGTGGTGACCGGAGAGAACGGCAGCGCGTTCACGACCACCGAGGCCAACGGGTCGTTTCTGGTCGAGTTCATTTTGCCCGGGTCGGTCTCCGTTGTGGCCAGTTTGGGGCCTGCCAATGTTCGGTTGGAGACCACGGTGGGCGACGGATTGAAGGATGTCGGGCAGTTGGTCTTGGTGGAGGACGACAATCCGGATCCGCCCATGTCGGCGCCGACCATTGTCGGGACTGTCACCGATGCGTCGTCGGGTGCGAAGATCGGCGGTGCAGCGGTGTTGTTGCTGCGCAACGAGATTCAAGTGGAGACGACCAGCACTGACAACCAAGGACGTTACGAGTTCATGCGCCCGGTCGGGAACTACCGAATCCGGGTCCTTGCGCCGGGCTATTTGGATGGGGAGGGAACCGCGTTCGCGTTGACCAGTGCGAATACGCCGCCCAATTCACCGTTCCGCGCCGACTTTGCGCTGAACATTCGCCCGTAGCCGAACGCCATCCATTGCCTTGGTTCCCGAGGGTGGGACGTTGCGCGGAAGCAGGGAGCCGTTCCGGCCGAGGGAACGGGCGGCTTGGCGGGAAATCGGGTTCCGGCAGTGGGCGCGCTGAACTGCTTCGGCGCGATCCTGCGACCCGCGTTTCGGGTGTGGCATGGTTTCTGACGGATGGGTTTGACGTGGGAATCACGCCGGTTTGAACCGTGCGGATTCGATGGAAGATGCATTAGCAAAGGGGGGATGTGGGATGTCGAAGAAGGCAAAAGGAAAGTCATCGGTCGAGGCACTGGGAGTCCCCGTGTCGGAATATGTCGCGCGTCGTGAAGCCGTGCTCGCAGCGTTGGACGGTGCGGCGGCGGTGGTGCATGCCGGGGACGGTGGTGCGCCGCTCAAGGGGCGCTGGGTGCCCGACCGCAATTTCCTGTGGTTGACCGGCATCGACAACGAACCGGGGGCGGCGGTGTTGTTCGATCCGTCCGCGGAGGATCCGAAGAAGCAGATCACACTGTTGTTGCGTCCGGTGAACCCGGAGCACGACCGGTGGGACGGTTACCGTGACTTGATCGGAACACCGTTGAAGGCCCGAACCGGTTTTTCGTCCATCCTGCGGTCGGGATCCTTGCCGGCGCTTTTGACCGGCGCCGCGCGACGATCCAAGCGTCTCGCCTGTCTGCATCCGTTCGCGGTCTACCCCGCCGCGGTCTCCGCCGATTTGGCGGCATTTCGGCAAGTGTCGGAGCGCATTCCGGGCGTGGCGATCGAGGACCGGACCCAAGTTTTGCCGTCGCTGCGGGCAGCCAAGTCGGAGAATGAATTGGCGTTGATGCGGCGCGCGGTCGAGGCCACCACCGCGGGGTACCACGCGGCGCTGGAAATGCTGAAGCCGGGGGTCACCGAGGCGCAAGTCCAGGATGCGATGGAGGATGCGTACCGTGCCGCGGGAGCGCGGGAAGTGGCTTACAACTCGATCGTCGGTGCGGGCATCAACGGGACTGTCCTTCATTACATGGACAACACCGCGTTGGTGCAGGAGGGCGATTTGCTGGTGATCGACAGCGGAGCGAGTTACGAAGGTTATGCGTCGGATGTCACCCGGACCCTCCCGGCGTCAGGCAAGTTCACCCCCAAGCAGAAGAAGATTTACGAGATTGTGCTGCGGTCGCTGGATGCGGGGATTGCGGCGGCGCGGGCGGGGATCACCAACGGCGAGGTCGACCGAGTCTGCCGGGCGGTAATCGAGGACGCCGGCTACGGGGATGCGTTCATTCACGGGGCGGGTCATCCGTTGGGTCTGGACGTCCACGAACTCGGACCGGACGGACCTTTGGTGTCGGGGATGGTGATCACGATCGAGCCAGGAATCTACCTGCCGGAAGAAGGATTCGGGATTCGGATCGAGGATGATTTGCTGATTCGCGATGGTGGGAATGAGAACTTGACCGGTCATATTCCGCGTACCGTGCGCGAGATCGAGAAGGCGATGGGCGGCTGAGATGGAGCCGTGTGTCTCGGTTTGTGTTGATGCGGACGGCTGGGCCACGGTGGGTTGGACGATTGCGGTCGGGGCGGGCGACACGGATGTTCCGATCACGATGCCTTCGGACGCCGTGGAAGTTTTCCTGAACAGTCTGGTTGTTACGGAGCATGGTGACGATCCGGTTCCGGCCGTCGGGGTGATGCCGGAACCCGCCCCGGGCGTCGTCTTGCAATTGCGCAGTATTTCGGGCGGTGTCTTTGGGCTGCGATGGCGGGTTCGCACCGCGGGGTGGGCAGGGGAACTGCGTTGGCATTGCGGAGGCGACCGGGTTGGTTGGCAGGCATGGGTGCGGTTGCCGGCGTTGCCCGGATTGCCCGGCGGGCCGGCGTCGTGGTCGGTGCTGGACCGCGCGGGACGTGCATACTCGGGCGGTGACGCGTGGGAGTTGACGTCGGGGGGCGGAACGGTCGTTCCCTTGGGTGGGGCGTCGCTGCCCGTGCAACCGGTCCTCCGATGGGTGCCCTCCGGGGACCGAGGCGGGTTGGTTCGGACCGTGGCTGTGGAACGTTCGGAATTGGTTCCGGATTGGGCAGCCGGGTGGGAGACATCGGTGGCGTCGGGCGGGGAGTGGGTACTTTCCCAGACCGACGTCCCCGACGGCTGGACGGCTTTCGACGCGCCCGCGCCGGAGGGTGTCGAGATGCATTGCCGGCGGGAAGAGCGATCGGAAGGACGATCCCGGGTGGTGCGGATGGGCGTCGACATCGAGATCGTGCATACCCTGGTTCGCCGTTCGACATTCCGCCTTGCGAACCAATCGCCGGGAATTGCGTCGGTGGTGGTGGGTTCGACCGTGCAACCCGGGTGGCATCGGATTGCGCCGGAGGAGACCGACGCGGTGCCGTCGCCGTTTACGGGGTTTCTGATCGAAAGTGTTCCCGGGACGGAATCCGAACTGGTGGTGGTGGAGACCGGTGCCACCGTACGCCGTGTCTCGTTGGTGGAAACGCCCCCGGACGATTTGGCGGATGCCTTGTCGGGGGTTGACTTGCCGGAGTCGTTGCGCACTGTGGTGGATGTGGCTCTGGCCCGCCGCCGGCGTGTGGACGAACTCGAGCAGCGCCTGAGGTTGCGGGAGCCACAGTTGGCGACTTCCGAGGAGGAATATCGCCGCCTTACCGAGCGTGCGAGCACGTTCGACCCGGATTCGGCAGCGTCGAAGAAGGCGCTGGCGGAATGCCGACAGGTGCGTCAGGAATTGGACTCCGCGTTCGCCGAGATCGGTGAATGGCGGTCGTCGGCGGAACAAGCGCGCAGTGAACTGCGTGCCTGGCTGGAATCAAGGGAGGCGTAGCGATGGGGCTGTTGAGCTTGCTGGCTTGTCTGGGAATCGCGGGGATTCAATCCGCGGGTGTTTCGGAAGGCGGTGCGCCCGCGGCGTTGCCCGTCCGTGCCGTAACCTTGTTTTCGTCGGGGGTCGGGTACACGGTCCGCGAGGGGTTGGTGGACGGCGATGCGCTCATTCCGTTGACATTCCGGACGGCGCAGATCAACGACATTTTGAAGTCGATGGTGTTGCTCGACGACAAAGGGCAGGTGCGTCCGGTGGTGTACGGCACCAAGGATCCTGTCGGGCGGACCTTGCAGTCGTTTGCGGTGGATGTGACCAAGCCGCTGGGACGTTCGGAGTTGCTGAACCGCTTGCGGGGTGTCCGGGCGGAGGTGCGCTTGGAACGTTCGGGGGCATCGGAGACATTGTCCGGTCAGGTGGTGGGTGTGGAGGTGCGCAACCAGCCATCGCCAATTCCGGGCGGCCCGGTGTCGACCGTCGAGTTGTTGACATTGCTCGGGGATCCCGGCTTGGTGACTGTGGATTTGTCGGTCGTTCGTTCGATCCGTCTGCTGGATGAGCGTCTGGACCGCGAATTTCGAACGGCCCTCGGCCTGCTGGCGTCCGCGTCGGACGACCGGCGCAGGACGGTGGAACTCCGCTTTGACGGAACGGGCAA
>CAZYBA010000036.1:309-3016 GCA_964646105.1 uncultured Armatimonadia bacterium | reverse complement strand
GTTCGGTCCGTGTGGGTTATGTGAGCGAGGCTCCTCTGTGGAAGGTGAGCTACCGGTTGTTGCTCGGTGGGGTGTCGTTGGATGCCGGGGCATTGTCGAAGGCGAAGACGGCGGCGGAAAAACCTTTCCTGCAGGGTTGGGCGTTGGTGGAGAACACGTCCGACGACGATTGGAAGGGTGTCCGCTTGTCGTTGGTTTCCGGGCGTCCTGTGTCGTTTGTCCAGGATTTGTACCAACCGTTGTACCTTCCGCGTCCGGTGGTGGCCCCGGATGTGACCGGTTCGCCGTTGCCTCAGGTTTCGGAGGGTGCGGTGGAGTTGGGAAGAGTCTCCGGGGACAAGGCGGATCGGGACAGTCTGGGCTTACGGGGTGGTCTGGGCGGCCCGGGGGGGAGCGGTGGTTTTGGCGGTGGTTTTGGCGGGGGCGGCGCGTCAGCTCCGGCGCCTGCGATGGCGGCCAAGTCGGCGGAAATGGTGTCGCGCCGGGAAATGGAGTCGTCGGTGGCGGCCGATGTCCGGACGGAGCCGGTGGGTGACTTCTTTCGTTACACCGTGGCGACCCCGCTGGATCTGCCGCGGCAGCAGGCTGCCATGATCCCGATTGTGACCGGGGGCATTTCTGGCGAGAAGGTTTCGGTTTACAACCCGGATTCGTTCCACGCGACCACGCCGATGTTGGCTGTACGATTGCGCAACGACACGGGGTTGCACCTGAAGGCGGGACCGGTCACGTTGTTCGACAATGGAGTGTATGCGGGGGACGGTCGTTTGCCGGATATTGCCCCGAAGGATGCGCGTTTGGTGACGTATGCGATGGATCCGGCGCTCACCGCGGAGCGTCAGTTTGGCGATGGGGTGCGTCTGGAGACGGGCTTGCAGATTCGTCGCGGGGTGTTGCATCGCAAGCAGAAGGAAGTGCGGGAGACGGTGTACACGGTGCGCAGTACGGGGGATGTTGCGCGGACGGTCTGGGTGGAGCATCCCTTTGACGCGGCCACGACCCTGGTGGCGCCGAAGGAGTTCGCCGAAAGGACTGCGTCCCACTGGCGATTCGCCTTGTCGGTTGGCGCGGGCAAGTCCGAGAAACTGATTGTGCGTCAGGAACGGCCGTTGGTTGAGGAGATCGGCTTGGTGGATGCCGATGTCGAGTTCTTGCGGGTGCAGGTGTCGCGCAAGGAGGGAATTTCGGCGACGTTGAAGGCGGCGCTGGCAGACATTTTGCAACGTCGTCGCCAGATCCAGGAAACCCGCGACAAGGTGGCGTTGGCGGAGCAGCAGGTAGCGTCGCTGGTTCAGGATCAGGACCGTATTCGCCAGAACATGAATGTGCTTGACCGGACTTCCGAACTGTACATGACATATGTGGCGCGGCTTCAGGAGCAGGAATCGCGGATCCAGTCGTTTCGGGAGCAGGTGATTCGGCACAAGGAGTCTCTGGTGGAACTGGACAAGTCGTTGCGCGCTTTGGTGGACGGTCTGACGATCGAGGGGTGAAGTTGCGATCGTTGTCGAACCCGCGGTCTCTGGTGGAACTGGACAAGTCGTTGCGCGCTTTGGCGGACGGTCTGACGATCAAGGGGTGAAGTTTCGATCGTTGTCGTCCTCGAAGCAGGGGTTCGCAGGAACAGGGTGGGACGTTTCCGGTGCCGCGCCGAAAGCCAGGTTAATGAGAGCGTCTGGGATCGCTACGCGCGATCCTTTCGCAGTGCGCGGTGTTCCGTTGCGACCCCAAATGCATGCGGTGTTCAACTCGGGAATGCGATTGCGGCGCGGGCGATGGGGTAACGTTCCAGAAGCTTGGATTGGATTGCCCGGGTGTCGTTCCCGTTTGGGCTATGATGGGACAGTCCACGCAGGCTCGCGATTGAACGGAGTCGTGCCTCTGGGGCGGGGATAGAAAACATGTCTTTGGAACCAACGCATTCGCAGCGCAGGAATCGTCGGGACGCTGATCGTCGTCGGCGACGGTCCAAACGCCGAAACCGTAGTTCCGGTCCGGGGATTCGCCCACTGGCTGGCATCGGGTTTGTCGCTCTGCTGGTGATCAGTGTGGTGGCGGTTTCCTACCCTCAGTGGCTTTCCCAATTGCGTAACCCCGGTGGCATGTTGCTCCGGAATCCGGAGTGGATCGTGATCGGGTTGGCGATTGTCTTGGGGGTCTGGCTGATTCCCGGTGTCGAAGACGCGGTGTTGATCCGTCTCGGACTGCGCAAGCCGCCTCGTCTTCACCGCCGGGGGAGCCGTCATGCATCGACGAGTCCGCTCCCTGGGGTACGTCCTTCGGGTGAGGAAGATTCGGGCTCCGTATCGGAGCGGGTGGAATGACACGTCGGTTGGCACTGTGGAGGTCGTCGGCAGGGATGCTGTGGAGGTTCGAGACGGTCGGCTGAGTGCGTGGGTTGTAGCTTGTCTGGTGTCCGAGGTTGTTTTCGTTTGTGTTGAGTTGGAATTGGAGTTGGGGTGCGGGTGACGGTTCCGCGGGGGGGGGGTCTGTCTACCTCTTTTGTGTCTTACTCAGTTGGGGGGATAGAGTGGTCTGGATCCGGTCGGTACGCGCAGGGAGGGGATCACCGGGGAACTTCGGACGCGTGCCTGTCGCCGGTGTTGGCGAGAGATCGATCGGGGCCGCTTCGTAGTTTCGGTGCATGTCACACCGAGTCTGGGGGGTCCCCTGTCGCCCCGCCCCTACCACACCGCCCCCATTCGGG
>CAZYBA010000036.1:0-299 GCA_964646105.1 uncultured Armatimonadia bacterium | reverse complement strand
CGCCCCGCCCACCCCCCCCTCCGATTCGGTTTTTTCTCACCCACCCCTCCGGACCGACTCCCGTCGTGAGGCTCGCCGCCACACGGTCGTGGTGCCCTCCCGGATCCCAACCGGCATGGAACACCGGAGAACAATCCTGGGTCGACACCCGAGTTGGGGCAACCGCGACATCTGGAAACGGCCTTGGGTGCGGCCAATGGTCGTATTGGGGGCGATCGTTCCCCCGACCTAGGTGACCACGGAATTGGTACGGAGACCCTTTCCAGCCTAGGAAAGTGTGTCCCGTCGGGACTGCCGAG
>CAZYBA010000035.1:0-15089 GCA_964646105.1 uncultured Armatimonadia bacterium | reverse complement strand
AGCGATCCACCAGCGACCCAATGACAGAAATTCGGCGGATCCGGATCGTCTGGGAGTGGTGGGAGGCTCGTACGGCGGGTACCTCACCGCGTGGATTGTCGGTCACACGGACCGTTTCCGTGCCGCTGCGCCCGAGCGCGGGGTCTATGATTTGGTCAGCATGGCGGGTACCTGCGATTATCCTTGGAAGGATCACGACTACTTCCGCGCCGACACCCATGCCAATGCCGAGGAATATAGGCGCAATTCTCCGCTGACCTACGCCGGGAACGTCACAACCCCGACGTTGGTAATTCATTCGGAGGGGGACCTGCGCTGCCCGATCAGTCAGGCGGAGCAGTATTTCCGCGCGCTGTCCTGGGAGGCCAAGGCACCCGTGCGCTTCTTGCGGTACGGCTCCGAAGCGAACCACGATTTGTCGCGGGGTGGTCCGCCTGATCTGCGGGTTCATCGTCAGGAACAGATTCACGCATGGTTTGACCGGTTTCTCAAGGCCGGATTGAAAGAGGGAACACAATGAAGCAATGGTTGATCGATGAAGTGACAGCGTCCGTGCATCGCCTGGAGCAGGCGACCCGCGGGCTGGGCGACAAGGCAGGCTGGAGCCCGATGGACAAGGGCCGCACCGCCATCGACCAAGTGTCGGAGTGCGCGCTCATCAACGGCATGCTGGCCGACATCCTGATCAGCCGGACCGATCCGGTCGCTGACTGGGAGGCGTTCGATCAGGCGCGGGCTGCGCTCGACACAGCCGACAAGGCGATCGGGGTACTGCACGAGACGTTGGGCAAATTGCAAGGCGCCTACGCCGCGCTTCCTGCCGAGGATGAAAACACGCAGATCACCATGCCCTGGGGCAAGCAGTACACACTGATTGATCTGCCGTCCATCGCACTCTGGAACAACACCTATCACGAGGGGCAGATCAACTACATCGCCACTCTGTCCGAATAGGGGACATCGATGTGAAAAGCCGGTCGCTGCCTAGAGACAGCGACCGGCTTTTCTGATTCCATCCGCAATACTCGGGTCTGAAACGGGTCAGGACAATCCGTCCAAGGTACCGTCCGCCCCGCAGGACATTCCGAACGCCGCAGGCACTGCGGGCAGGCCCGGCATGGTCATGATCGCACCGGCACTCGCAACCACGAAGCCTGCTCCGGCAGAAACCCGGACGTCACGGATGTTCAGAACATGGCCCGTCGGTGCCCCCCGCAGATCAGGGTTGTCGCTGAACGAGTACTGGGTCTTGGCGATGCAAACGGGGTATTCGCGGAATCCGCGACGCTCTGCCCACCGGATGCTTCGCAGTGCATCGGCGCTGTATTCCACCGAATCGGCCCGGTAAAGCCGGGTGGCGATGGTCGAAATTTTCTCCTTGATTCCCTTGTCGAGCTCGTAAAGAGGTGAGAAGTTCGAAGGTGCGTGCTCCAAGGATTCCATGACCTTGCCGGCCAGTTCCTCGGCTCCGGCCCCCCCGAGTTCCCATGCGTCGGACACCGCACTCTCCACACCCAGTGCCGCACAACGATCCTTGAGGACCGCGATTTCGGCATCGGTATCCCCGAGAAAGCGGTTGATGCAGACCACGATCGGAACTCCGAACTGGCGCAGGTTTTCAAGATGGCGATCCAGATTGGCACATCCCTTTTCGACGGCGGTCGGGTTGGGTTGGGAGAGGGTTTCCTTGGTGGCTCCCCCGTGCCAGCGCATGGCGCGTACGGTGGCCACCAGGACTGTGGCATCGGGGGCGAGACCCGCGGTTCGCGCCTTGATGTTGAAGAACTTTTCAGCACCCAGATCCGCTCCGAACCCGGCTTCGGTGACACATACTTCGCCCAGTTGCAATGCCATCCGGGTGGCGAGCACCGAACTGCACCCGTGGGCGATGTTGGCGAACGGTCCACCGTGGATCAAGGCAGGGCCGCCCTCGAGAGTTTGAACCAGATTCGGGCGCAACGCGTCGCGCAACAACGCGGTGGCGGCTCCGGAACCACCGATGTCGCCCAGACGTACCGGGTTGTCGTCCCCGTCGCGTCCCACCACAATCCGCTCCAGGCGCTGGTTCAAATCCGCCAGACTGTCCGAAAGACAGACAATGGCCATCACCTCGCTGGCCGCCGTGATGTCGAAGCCGGTTTCCCTCGGTACCCCTTCGGATCGCCCTCCGAGGCCGGTCACGATATGGCGCAGTGCCCGATCGTTCATGTCGACACAGCGTCGCCATGTCACCCGGCGCGGGTCCAGGCCCGTGGTGTTGCCCGATTGCAGGTGGTTGTCCACCAAGGCCGCGATCAGGTTGTTCGCCGCACCGATGGCGTGCAGGTCTCCGGTGAAATGGAGGTTGATGTCCTCCATCGGGACCACCTGGGCATGTCCGCCTCCGGCAGCGCCGCCTTTCACCCCGAAGACCGGGCCCAGCGACGGTTCGCGCAACGCGGGAATCGCACGGACGCCGATCCGGTTCAAGCCCTGGGCGAGACCCACGGTCGTGGTGGTCTTCCCTTCGCCCGCCGGAGTGGGAGTTACCGCTGTCACCAACACCAAGCGCCCCGGAGCCCGTGTCGGTTCGCGATCCAGCAACGACAACGCGAGTTTCGCCTTGTCGTGCCCGTACGGCGCATACTGGTCCGACGACAAACCGATTTCGGAAGCAATCTCCCCGATGGGACGCAACCGTGCTCTGCGGGCGATATCCAAGTCGCTAGCCATGACTAATCCTCCAATGGAACTTTTTTGGGGTCGGCGGCAGCGTCCGCCGCCTCCCGGTAAACATCGATCAAGGCATCGAGCATTCGTTCCGGAGTCCAGCGCAACGGCGACTCGAGAGCCGCGGCCGAGAACGATTCCCGCAACGCTGTTTCTTTCAGCATCCGATGAATCGCTTCGCGGAAACCGTTGGTCTCCGGAACTGTCAAGAGGGCGTCCACACCGTGGCGGACGAATTCGGGGGCACCGCCCTTGTCGACGGCGACACACGGAAGTCCGTAGGATTGCGCTTCCGCAAGGACCAGGCCCTGGGTCTCGGTGCCGGATGGGAACGCAAAGACCGTGGCGCTCCGGAAGACCGGTCCGAGGTCCCCGCGGGGAATGGCTCCCGTAAACCGGGTCCGTTGACCCAGACCGGCGTCGGCAACCGCCCGTTCGATCGCCGCACGGTCCGGACCGTTGCCGACCATCACCAGAATCGCGTCCCCGGCCAAGCCACGATACGCGTCGATCAACAAACGCAGGTTCTTTTCCCAGGCAATGCGGCCGACATACAGGATCACCGGTACCGACTCCGGGATCTCCCACTGCCGGCGAAACGCGTTCGCGTCGTCGGCGGATACCGGTGCCGCATTCGGAACACCGGTGGGAATGACACGGATCCGCTTGGGATCGATGCCAACCTCGCGTAGGCGACGCCCGGTCTCGGCGGACGGCACCACCACCCGATGGCACCGCGAGTAAAAACCATGCAACCAGTGGGTCAACCAAGCACGGGCAATCCCCTCGGACACCAGCGGAAAGTAGTGGGTGTAGTCGTGGTAGAGGGTGTGGAACGTCGACACATGCGCGATCCCGCGCCGCTGCGCAGCACGGCGGGCGTGCAAACCAATTCCGAATGGGTGATGGGAATGCACCACATCCAACTCAAGATCGTCGGTCTGGCGGGCGAACGGTCCCACGGGGGGCCATGCGAAAGGAAAACCAGGGTAAAGCGGCCAGGTCCACGAATCCAGACGAAGGACCGGATTCGGATCGTGATGCCCGCCGACCCGGGGGGCCACCACCAACGGAGTGTGTCCTGCCTCGGTCAACTGGAGCGAGAGAGTCTCGATCGACGTCGACACTCCGTTGACCACCGGGGGATAACTTTCCGTGAACAGCCCGACGCGCAACTAACGCCCCTTCCCGGCCGTGCGCAGACCGGTCGTCAATGTCTGTCCGGCACGGAGATGGTTGCGAAATCCCGGCGAACGCGTTTCCCAGACATGGTGGGTCCCGGGAACCCGTGGCCCGATGCGGTTCGGAAACACGGTAGCCACCTGCAACACCATGCCGGTTCGATCGCAATGAGCGATATCCACCGGACACTTGACGCCAAACGTATGTACCCTGGAGCAGGGGAGCAGCCGCAGCGCAGTGCCGAGCGGCATATCGGTCCCCATCCATCCGCGCAACAAGGCAAACGGAGTGCGTGCTTCCCGGATCCGGACCGCGACCGGGGTGGTCGAACCCGAAGCGAACAGGGCCAAGTCCGGTTCAGACATGGGACGAATGACGGTCCGCGCGCCGCTCCAGAAACAGCACAACGTCGGATAGTCGAAAACGACGTTGCTGGCCGACCGTGCGGTGGTGCGGGAGGTGGCCCCGGTTGGCGTACCGCCGCACGGTTGCCGTACACACGTCGAGCAGGCGGGCGGTCTCCTCCAGCGTCAGCGTAGGGTCCGCGAGTCGCTGGATCAGTTGCTCCCGGGTTTCCTCGAAGGTGCGCGGTCCCACCGCCGGTTCCAGGCGCGCCATGGTTCCGAGTACTTGAATCTGACGGGGCAACGACTCCCACAACTGCGCCGCCTCGGCCTCGTTGTCGGGACAGGCCGGCGGCAACGTCGGTATGCGGGGCTCCTCGGCAACCAAGCCGTTCTTGAGCGCCGGAGCGGGAATCTTCGGTGACGGACGATCGGAAGCAGACTTCGCCGGCTTGGGCTTTGCCTCGACGATTTCCAGTTGGAGTTCGAAATCGTTGTCGAGAACCTCTTCCGACGGGATCGCCAACGTGATCCCGCCTCGAACCACGTAGCGGACATTGGTGTCTGTGCCCGGCGCGGGGATGCGCGGTTTCGCTTGGGGAATGGGTTCCGGCGACGGGGATACTTTCCGACGCTTTAGGAACTCGTTGTATTGGTCCAGACCCGGCATGACGCGTCCCCATATGGCGTCCCGCAACGGGATGCCTTCGGTCCCGATTGTACGGCAGAAGGTCAGGAGAGACCAAGCAGGCTTCCCCGTCGAAGTCGGAGTACCCCCGCTGCAAGCAGGCTTGCTCCGATCGGTTTACAGAATCAGCATGGCATCGCCGAAACTCAGGAAGCGATACCCCGCATCGAGGGCTGTCCGGTAGGCCCCGCGCATGGTCTCCCGACCGGCCAGCGCCGACACCAAGAGCAACAAGGTGGAACCCGGTTGGTGAAAATTGGTGATCAGGCCGTCTACCGCGCGGAAGTCATGACCCGGGTAGATGAATATGTCGGTCTCACCCTCGCAAGGCCCGATTCGAGCCCCCGGAGCCGCGGCACCGGCGGCCGATTCCAAGGCACGCAACGCCGTCGTGCCCACTGCGACCACCCGGCCCCGGCACCCGTTTACGGCTGCCGCTGTCTCCTCGGAAACCGCAAACCGCTCCGCATGCATCACATGCTTGCGGACATCGTCTACTTCGCGTATCGGTCGGAATGTTCCCAATCCGACATCGAGGCGCAGGCGCGTGGTCAGAACCCCGGCATCGGCTAGGCGTTCGAACAGGGAGTCGGTGAAATGCAGCCCCGCGGTCGGTGCCGCTGCCGAGCCGGGAATCCGTGCGTACACGGTCTGGTAGCGGGAACTGTCGGTCAAGGGGGCGGTGATGTACGGCGGCAACGGCACCCGGCCGACCCGTTCCAACGATGTTTCAATCGCTTCCGCAGATCCCTTGAACCGTAGAATGCGGCCCCCGCCGTCGCTCTCGCAAACCACTTCGGCATCCATGCCGCACTCCGGGAACGCGATTTTGGTTCCGGGCCGCAACGATCGGGCGGGACGCACCAATGCATCGAATGCACCGGGACCGTGGGGAAGCGATGGACCGAGCAGCAACGCTTCGAGCGGGGCGCCGCTTGGACGCACTCCGAACAGACGAACCGCACTGACCCGGGTTTCGTTCAGGACCAACAGATCCCCGGCACGAAGCAGCGTCGGAAGTTCGCGGAAAACATGATGCCCGAATCCGACGGCACCCCGGGAAACCGAAAGGAGCCGCGCGGAATCGCGCGGCTCCACCGGAGTCTGGGCAATGCGGTCGTCCGGAAGGACGTAATCGAAGTCCGAAAGACGCATCGACTGCGAACAGAATCAGCCGAGCAATTCGCCCGGAGCAAACCACAACGCGATCTCTTCCGCCGCGGTCTCCGGAGCATCTGAACCGTGGATCAGGTTGCTCATCACATCGCAGGTGTAGTCACCGCGAATCGTACCAGGCGTGGCGGACAACGGCTTGGTCGCGCCAATCATTTGCCGGCAAATCTGGATGGCCTCCGGGCCTTCCCAGACCATCGCCACCACCGGACCGGAGGTCACAAAATCGACCAATTCTCCGAAAAACGGCTTCTCGGAATGGACTGCGTAATGCTTCTGCGCGGTCGCACGGTCGGGGACCAGCATCTTCAGGCCCACCAGACGCAGGCCACGGTTCTCAAATCGTCGGATGATCTCTCCGGACAGCCGCCGTGCGACCCCGTCCGGCTTCACCATGATGTACGTTCGTTCCATCGTTCTTCCCGGGAAAACATTCGGACGTCGGCGATCACTCCCCGAACATCCCGGCGGATTATACCGTACCGGCTACCGACACCGGTCCGTAGGTCCGCCCGGGCGAGGCCGTGCGGGCGTCTCCGGCCGGTACCCGTAAAAAAAGGACACCGTCAGAATCCTGACGGCGTCCCGGGGAGAAACGAGGGGAATTACTTCGACTTGTGGACCATCGCGAAGTACTTGTCCGGATCCTTCTTGATCGCCCCGGAGCAACCCGGGCAGCACACCATCACGGACTTGCCCTTGTACGCCTTGTTCTTGCCCGAGTAGGCGACCGCCGTGGGTTTCGCACCCAAGTCCTCGTTCATGACTGGGCACTTGGTTTGCTTGCCCTGGGCGGACACGGATCCGGCAACAAACGCCGCGGCCAACGTGGCCAACAGGATTCGGTTCATGTGACGTTCCTTTCAGAGGCACTTGCGTCCCGGCGTCAACCCGGCTCGGAATGCCTCGGTCGCTGTATTTTACTCCATCGTGGCGTTTTTCGGTTCCGAATCCGCCGGGCGGCGCGCCCGGGGATGACCGGTTCGATAGACAGTCTCCATTCGGGCCGCGCTCACGTGCGTGTACACCTGAGTGGTCGCCAGATCCGAATGCCCCAACAACTCCTGCACCACCCGCAGGTCCGCCCCATGGTCCAGGAGATGGGTTGCAAACGTGTGGCGGAATGTGTGGGGAGTCGGCTTGCCCGCATCCGGCACCGCCACCGCAATTCGGTCGCACAACCGGCGCACGGCTCGGTCCGAAAGCCGCCCGCCGAATCGGTTGAGAAACATCGCCCGTTCCGAAAGGCCCGACTCCATTACGGTCCGGCCCGCGGAAATCCACTGCGCCAGCGCTGCGGTCCCGGGACGACCCACCAGGGCGACTCGCTCCTTGTCGCCCTTGCCGTGCCGAATCAGCAACACGGCATCGCCCCCCGGTTGCGGCTGGAAATCATCGATATCCAAGGCGACCGCCTCCGATGCACGCAATCCCGCGCCGTACAACACCTCCAGCAACGCTCGGTCGCGCAATCCCTCCGGCTTTGCGGCGTCCGGAACATGGAGCAACCGCCCGACCAACTCCTCGTCGATGATGCGCGGCAACCTGCGCCCCTTGCGCGGCGCCACCAGCGTGCTGGTCGGAAGCCGTGTCGCACCGGACTGCCGTGCGAGAAACTTGAAAAAAGTGCGCAATGTCGCCAATTTGCGGGCAATCGACGACGATGACAACTTCCGTTCGGAGCCTAAAAAAACCGCGTAGGCACGCAATTGCTCCGGAGTCGCGTCGGACGGGGCCGGCACCGCATGCTCCATGCACCACGAGGACAACTGACCCAGGTCCTGGGCGTAGGCACGCAGCGTATGCCGCGATGCCCCCCGAACGGTCTCCAGGTGCGTCAGGAACCCGTCGATCGTGTCATCCCACGGACTCGGAGCCATGCGGTCAGGATACCGGACCCGTGAATTCCGAAAGCGAGGGCAGATAGTGCTGCCAAACTCCGTGACGCACTCCGCCGACTAGTTTCGCCAGGCTGATCGCGGCGGTGGACCGGGGACGACGGGGCGGGCGCAGCAGTTTCATCCCGGACGCCTCCAAGGTCTTGTCGGCCTTGCGGCTATTGCAACGCCGGCAGCAGGTGACCAGATTTTCCCAGGACATCTCGCCACCGTGACGTTTGGGGTGGATGTGGTCGAGGGTCAATTCCTTGCCCGCGATTCCGCAATATTGGCAGGTGTAGTTGTCGCGCGCAAAAACCGAACGGCGCGATACACGCATTTCGGTGTACGGGCGACGTACATGGCTGCGCAGTTTCACCACCGACGGACGCATGGAGCGCAACGATTGGCTGTCGGGAAACGATTCCGGTTCGTCGTGCAGAGAATCGCTGTGCAGGACCTCTGCCTTTCCCTTGTAGACAAGCACGATCGCCCGACGCACATTGCAGATATTGAGCGGTTCGTAATCCGCGTTCAGTACCAACACCTCGTGTGCCATGGCTACGCCTCCGCCTTCAGCCACAACCACGAAAAGAAAAGCCCGCCTGCAACGGCGCAGGCGGGCGGGGAAGAAGGCACGGACACAGGACGCGTCCCTGACGTGGGCACCGGGACACGCGTCTTTGCCAAGCATCGCAACGAATGCGACACGGGCGCACGACGGGATGGGGGAAGTCCCAAGGCGACGTTCACAACGTCTCCATTTTACCGGAACCGGGGACCGCGTCAACGCATCCCCGGTTCACGGCAACGCAATCCACCGACGTCGGGGCGTTTCAGACTCCGTCACGGGATCGACGCAGTATCTCGGTATCGTCGCCGGGGCGGGAAACCGTGTAGCCCGGCAAGGGGAGCAGATGCTCGTGGATCGCGTCCAGGATGTCCACAGGGAACGGGAAGAACGCATCCTCGATTTCGTCCGGGGGCGTAATCCAGTTGCGCGCCCCGAGCACCACCGGAGGAGCATCGAGGTCGTCGAAACACAATTGCCCGATCCGGCTGGCCATGGTGTGGAGGAAGGATCCCCGCTCGCAAGCATCCGAGACCAGCAGAATATTGCCGGTCTTGGCGACCGATTCCTGGACCAACGCGTAATCGAAGGGCACCAGCGAACGGGCGTCAATGATCTCCGCACTGACTCCCCACTCCGATTGGAGCCGCTCCGCCGCTTCGATGGCCCGGTACAAGGTCGCCCCAACGGTCAGGATGGTGATATCCGATCCGGGACGCTTGATTTCGGGGACTCCGATCGGGAGTGTGTAGGGGGCCGCCGGAACCCCGTCCACACCCCGGAACATCTCTGGCGTGTCGTACAAGCGCTGCGATTCGAAGAAGATCACCGGGTCGGTGCCGCGCAACGCCGTTGCCATCAAACCCTTGGCGTCCGCCGGCGTCGCGGGGAACACCACCTTGAGGCCGGGAATGTGGGCGACCAGCGTGGTCCAGTCCTGCGAGTGCTGCGCGCCGTATTTGCTGCCAACCGAGACACGCAACACCACCGGCATCTTCAATACCCCACCCGACATGGCCTGCCACTTCGCCAACTGATTGAAAATCTCGTCGCCGGCACGCCCCATGAAGTCGCAGTACATCAACTCCACCAGCGCCCGTCCGCCTTCGAGGGCGTACCCGACCGCGGTCCCGACAATGGCGGCCTCGGCAATAGGGGAATTGAACAAACGATGGTAGGGAAGCGATTCGGTGAGTCCGCGGTAGACCGCGAAAGCGCCACCCCAGTCACGGTTTTCCTCGCCATACGCCACCAATGTCGGGTCCGTGTGGAACGCATCGAAAATCGCCTCGAAGAGGGCGTCCCGGACCCCGATGCACCGCCCGCGCGGAATCGCCTTGCCCTCGGCGTCCACGCCGGAACGAGACCGGGAGGCCAGCGATTCGACACGGGGGTTGCTCTCGCGAGGCAGCATGACCTCGGGTTCACGGTCCGGGTCGAGGCTGGGGATCTCCTGATTCGAGAACGTCGTGGAGTCGAGAAGTCCGCCCACGGCATAGAGGTTGGCACGAGGCGAGACATCGAGGTCGATCGCCTTGCGGAACGCCCGGCCGATTGCGGAGTCGATCGCATCCTGCTCGCCCGCGATATCGGTGTCCGAAAGCACACCGGCCTCCTTGAGGCGGTTTCCGAACGTTTCCAGCGAGTCGTGGGCGCGCCAGGCGTCGATCTCGGAACGTTCGCGATAGCTGCTTGCGTCACTGGGGGAGTGTCCGCTGAAACGGTACGTAACCGTGTCGAGCACCACCGGACCACGTCCCGCCGCCAGGATTTCCTTCTTGCGACGAATGGCGTCGATCACCGCGAGAGGATCGTAACCGTCGACTCGCTCGGCATGGCATTGCTCGGCGTTGAGGCCGGCACCGATGCGGGCCAGGATGCCGAAACCTCCGGTCTCGCCCACCGGTTGGCCACCCATGCCGTAGAAATTGTTCATGAAGTTGAACAAGAGCGGCAAGCCACCGCGCACCGACTCGTCCCACAACGTACGGTACTGGTCCATCGTCGCGAAACACAGGGCTTCCCAGACAGGGCCGCACGACGCCGATGCGTCCCCGATGTTGGCGATCACGATGCCCGGTTTGCGATTTACCCGCTTGAACAATGCCGCCCCGGTGGCGATATCCGCCGAACCACCCACAATGGCGTTGTTGGGGTAGATGCCGAGCGGGGTGAAGAACGCGTGCATGGACCCGCCCATGCCACGGTTGAACCCGGTCTCGCGTCCGAAGATCTCCGCAAGCGCACCGTAAAGCAGGAAGTCGATCGCGGTTTCCCGGACCGTCGGCCCCTCGCCCACGATTTGCAACAGTCGCCCGCCGTCCCACGAACCCATCAGGGTCTCCAGGTCCGAATCCGACAACTGCGCGATCGCCGAAAGGCCCTTGGCAAGGATCTCCCCGTGGCTGCGGTGGGAACCGTAGATGTGGTCGTCGATTCCGAGCAGGAACGCCTGTCCCACGGCGGAGGCTTCCTGGCCGATCGAAAGGTGGGCCGGACCACGATGATCGTACGTCACACCCTGGAAGCTACGCTGGGTCTTCACTTCCTGGAGCATGTTCTCGAACGCGCGAATGACAGCCATGTCGTGGCGGATCCGGCGCAATGCGGCATCGCCGAGCAGGGTGCGGTCCTCCTCGAGCGTGCGGTTGTGCTGGTTCAGCGGGATCGGCGTGAGTTCAAGGCTGCCGGAACGGCGCACCTGAGACGGTTCGATGGAAATGGACTTGGGCATGGTGGTTAAACTCGGTGTTACGGCAGGCGAATTCTACCGCGGTGCGGATAGGGCAGGTCGATAGAGACGTGGAACCCGGGCGGAAAGGCAGGTCGTGGGCTCGTGAACCGTGGTGCCGATCACGGCTGCCATTTCTTCGGCACGCAATGTGTTGGGGCCGTCGCACCCCAGGAGGACGGCGGTGTCCCCGAGGGTCGCGTCAGGGACTTCAGTGACATCCACCTGACATTGGTCCATCGAAACCCGCCCGACCAGAGGACAGCGGTACCCTCGAATCGACACAACCCCGCAGTTGCCCAGACGCCGCGAAAGGCCGTCCGCATATCCGGCAGCAACCGTGGCAATCCGTGAGCGCCGGGCGAGGGTGGCGGTGGCACCGTAGCCGACGGTCGAACCGGCGGGGAGATCCCGGATCAGCGTGACTCGGGCCTTCCAGGACAGCACGGGACGAATGCCGGCGGGACACGTCGCATCCGGGTACGGGGAAATACCGTAGAGAAGCGCGCCAGGGCGCCAGAGCACCGGGCCGTGGTCCGGGCGGCCGACACGCAGCATGCCGGGAGAATTGGCCAACGAGCGCCACAGCGACGGTCTGAGGCCGGGCGATTGTGCGAGCCATCGGCTAAATCGCGCTTCCTGCACACCGGTGAGGGAATCTTCGGGTTCGTCCGCACTTGCCAGGTGGGTCGCCACACCCGTGATTTCGATTCGGGGGGGAGGAGAGGCCACCAGTTGCGTGGCTTCTTCCAAGGAAAGTCCCTCGCGACCCATCCCGGTGTCCACCATGACAAAGCAGGAAGGCGGAACCGGCGAATCGACCGCGCAGAGTGCGCTCAGGAACTCCCGCGACGAAATGTACGGGATCAGCCCCAAACGAGCGCAATCCTCAGCTTCGGAAGGAAGCAGCGGGGTCAGGACATGGACCTCGACGCCGATGCCGGCACGCCGCAGTATCGCGCCTTCCTGGAGCGTGGCGACTCCGAAGTGGGTCGCGCCCGCCGCCACGGCCGCACGCGCGACCGGGACCAGTCCATGGCCGTACGCATCGGCTTTCACCACCGCCAGTATGGAATCTCCGGCCGGAATCATTCCCGTGAGTGCCTGGAAGTTGCCGGCAACGGCGGCGAGGTCCACTTCGGCCCACGTCCGCGATGGTGCGGGACGTTCGCCACACGACGAACAGTCGGTGTCAGTTGCACCGGCGCACCCGGTGACCCCGGAACATCGGAGGCGTGAATCCGGCGTCACAGGGAACGTTTCAGGCGACCGAAACCACCGAATAACGAATGCGTCCGCTGGGCACGTCGACACTCACTTCTTCTCCCGCAACATGGCCGAGCAGGGACTTGCCCATCGGAGACGACGCGCTGATCAGATCGTTGTCGGGATCTTCCTCGTAGCTGCCGACGATCCGAACCGTGAACTCTTCGTCGTTGTCGAGGTCGCAGACGGTCACCGATGAACCCATGCCGATCTCGGGGGAACCCGGGGCGACACACTCGACTATGCGGGCGCGTTCGAGGATCGCTTGAAGATCGGCGATCTTCCCGGAGACAAAACCTTGTTGGCGCTTGGCGTCTTGGTAGTCGAAGTTGTCGCTGAGGTCACCGAGGTCGCGCGCCTGACGGATGCGTTCCGCCAAGGCGGGAAGCTCTTCGTTGCGCAATCGGGCCAGATCGTCCTCGATCTTCTTCTTGCCGTTGGGCGAAAGGACAATGTCTTCGGCCATGGGGGATCCGTTCCGGGGAAAAAGGTTCGCCGAGTATACCCGACGACAGGGGGGGCGACAAGGAGCCACCTGCAACCCGACGATTCCCGATATTGACAGCAATTTTGCCCGGTGGTATCGTAAGTGTTCGTGCCACCTCTGAACCACTGACGTCTCGGCGTCGCTGGCAGGGGAGGCCGCTCCGGGGCGCGGCAGGTGCCTTGACTTTTTACAGCAGGAAGGCGCCATTTGTCTTATCGGCGTGTACCCGGAACCACAGGAGGGGTTATTACCGGCATGGAGATTCAGCATCTGGCGAAGCGTGCGGAGCACGCGGTGGCCATTCCCAACCTCATTCAACTCCAGCTCGATTCATTTCGCTGGTTCCTTGAGGACGGGTTGCATGAACTGTTCCAATCGTTCTCTCCGATTTACGATTTCACGGGTCAGACAGCGATCGAGTTGATCGATTTCACCTTGGGCGAACCGAAATATTCGCTTGAGGAATGCCGTTCCCGTGACGTCACTTTCGAGGTTCCGATCAAGGCGCGGGTCCGCCTGCGTGCCAGCACGGGTGAAATCAACGAGAGCGAGGTCTATCTGGGCGACCTGCCGTTGATGACCGAGAAGGGGACCTTCATCATCAACGGTGCGGAGCGCGTCGTTGTCTCGCAGCTTTCCCGCTCCCCGGGCATCTACTTCCGCGACCAGTTGGACTTGACCCTGAACTGGCAATTTTCCGCCACCCTCATTCCGTCGGAAGGACCGTGGGTCGAGATCGAGACCGACTCCACCGACGCGGTGACTGTCCGGATCGGGCAGAACAAGAAATTCGCGATCACCACGCTATTGCGGGCATTGCACGATCCTCGCCTGGAAGGCGACCTCCTCAAGGACCGCCTCCTCGATGAAAACGAGCTCGGCGGTCGGTTCACGGTCGGGCTGCGCGAATTGGCCGGCAAGACCCTGGCCGCGCCTCTGGCCGACCCGGTGACCGGAGAGGTCCTCCTCGATGCCGGGACACTCGTCGGCGAGGATGAATTCCGCACGGTGCTGCGGGTCTTCGGTGAGGAAAACCTGCGTGAGTACACGGCGCAGATCGAGGTGTCGCCCGTGCGCTTCGAATCGGACCAGGAAATCCTCGAGCGATTCGGCAAGCGCGTGGTTCTGGAAGCACCGTCCGAAGACGACCTGACCGGCAAGTATTCCTGCACGGACCTTTACGACGGCGATCGGTTGCTGGTGCCCGCGTACGCTCGCATCGATCGCGAGTCGGCTGTCCGCCTCGCCGAGCGCAAGCCAGCGTCACTGGAAGTCCTCGAAGTTCACCGGTACATCTCGCAGACCCTGGAGGTGGAAGATCCGAAGGTGGTGGACTGCCGCACCGCGATGCAGGACATCTACCACAAGATCCGTCCCGGCGATCCGGTGACCGACGAGTCCGCGCGTGCGCTGTTGAAATCGATGTTCTTCGATGTCCGCCGCTACGACCTCGCCCGGGTGGGCCGCCACAAGCTCAATAAGAAGCTCGGCATTTCGCTGCCGCTGAAGGTTCGCTGGATCACCCGGCACGACATTGTCGCGGTCCTCGAGTACATGATGGGTATGCATGAGGCCGCGCGTCCCGATGGCACCGACGCCCAGAAGATGCGCTTCACCGCCGACGATATCGACCACCTCGAGAACAAGCGGGTGCGGTCGGTCGGGGAACTGCTCTACTCCCAACTCCGGCAGGGCTTCCTGCGCATGGAGAAGGTCGCCAAGGAGCGCATGACCAGCCAGGATTCCGAAAACATGCTCCCGCAAGTCGTGTTGTCGGTCAAGCCGGTCAGCGCCGCGATCAAGAGCTTCTTCGGATCCTCCCAGCTCTCCCAGTTCATGGACCAAACCAACCCGTTGGCCGAACTCACCAGCAAGCGGCGCCTCTCCGCCCTCGGGCCCGGCGGGCTCTCGCGCCAGAGTGCGAAACTGGAAGTGCGTGACGTTCACCACTCGCACTACGGACGAATCTGTCCGATCGAGACTCCGGAAGGGCCGAACATCGGTTTGATCGGCTCGATGGCCGTCCATGCCCGCGTCGACCCGTTCGGCTTCCTCGAGACA
>CAZYBA010000034.1:5674-15096 GCA_964646105.1 uncultured Armatimonadia bacterium | reverse complement strand
ACCCGATCCGCCATGCCCGCGAGCGCACCGTTGTGGGTCACCAGCAACACCGTCTGGTTTTCCTCGTGATGAATCCGGTGCAGCAATGTCAACACCCGGCGCCCCGTTTCGAAATCGAGTTCCCCCGTGGGTTCGTCACAGAGCAAGATCGGCGGGTTCTTGACCAAAGCCCGCGCCAGCGCAACGCGCTGCTGCTCCCCGCCTGAAAGTTCTCCTGGGAAATGACGTGCCCTCTCGCCGAGGCCCACTTCGTCGAGCACCGCATCGACCGATCGCGGCCGAGCCACCAACGACGCCGCAGATTGAAGAACTGGAATACAAACCCGACCCGCTCACGCCGGTAGCGGGTACGTTGTGTTTCCGACGCGGACGCCAGATCGAAACCGTCGCAACGCAGGGTTCCGGACGTGGGAACATCCAGTCCGCCCACCAGGTTGAGCAAGGTGCTCTTGCCACACCCGCTCGGCCCCAGCAGCACCACCAATTCGCCGCGCCCGATCGCAAGATTGGTGTCGCGCAACGCATGTACGGCGGTGTCGCCACTCCCGAAAGTCCTGCACAAGTGCTCCGCCACCAGAACCGGCGCACCCTGATTGGACATACTCATCGGGGCCCGCGGCTCTCCTCCACCACCGATCCCCCGTCGCGCAACAGTTCCTTGTTGGAGAGCACCACCTTGTCGCCTGGCAAGAGGTCGCCGCGCACCGCGGTTCCCTCCGGGGCGGAAAAACCGACTCCAACCGGTACCAAGGTCGTGGAGCCGGCACGCAGTCGCCAGACATGCGGTCCCTCCGACCGATACACCAGCGCGGCATCGGGGACGACCAACGCCGACGACGGCATTTGCCAGCTTCCTGCGACATCCACCTCCATCCCGGGCAACAACCCGGACGCGGGAGACGCCAAGCCGACCCGCACACGAACCGCATGAACCCGGCCGGCCGAGTCGGTGCGCAGCTCCGCGGCAGGCGCCATCCGGACCACCTTGCCCGGGAACACAATGCCCGGGAACGCCGGGGCGGTCACCGAAACGCGCTGGCCAACACGCACCAGCGCCGACTGGTCGTCGGGGACCGACGCCAAAACCGTGGTCCGGTCGGATTCCACGACCGACACGACCGGGGACGCCGGACCAGCCAGGGATCCCGCCTCTGCGTGCACCTTGGCGACGCGCCCCGGGAACGGAGAACGTAGAACCAGATCGCGCTGGCGCGACCGTGCACGCTCGACCGATGACGATGCCGACCGAATACGTGCGTCCGCGACCGCCACCGCACTCTTTCCAGCCCGCGCGGCGTCGAGGCCCGCCTTGGCTTCGGCCAGACTCCGGGCAGCAGTCTCGACCGCCGCGGACACGGCGGCCCGCTCGGTCTCGGTCGGCCCGGTCAGGATCCGTTCCCATGCGTAAACCGCCGCACGGGCTTCGGAGGACGCGGTGTCGCGGCGAGAGACGGTGCGGTCGAATTCCGCACGGGAAACGGCCCCGTCGTCGTAAAGCGCCTGCATCCGGACCGCATCGGCATCCGCGGCGCGTGCAACTGCCGCCAACGCGTCACGACGGGCAGCGGCCTCTTCCACCAATTCCGGACGTGTCGGGGCAAGCAACTGATTGCGCCGCGCGGTCGCCTCGCGCAGGGCGGCTTCTGCGACAGCCAGTCGGCGGCGGGCAACCACGATCTCGGCATCCACAGTCCGTCGCAACCGCTCGCGCTCGGCCACCGCCGTGTCGCGAGCCGCAGTCGCCTCCGCAAGTCCGCTGTCCGCGTCCCGGCGGTCCAGCTCGGCAAGCGCCTGGCCGCGGACAACCGCATCCCCTTCCCGCACCAGGATCCGGACAACTTGGACCGGTTCGGCGGGGGCCAGAGGAGTTCGGGGAGCATCCACCTCGCCGTCCACCACGAACGGCACCTCCAGTGCGCGCAGTTCCACCATCGCAGTCCGCACCGACAACGGCGGAGTGGGTCGGGATTTCCAGGACCACAACCCAGCGCCGACAATCACAACAACCACGCCCCACACCCAGCGATGCCAACCGGATCGCGTCGCTGCGGTGGAATCGATGGTTGTCGCAGCCATTTCGTCCAGTCTGCGCAACCGGGCGACGGGACGCATCGCCGGCCGGGCGGATTCCAGACATTCCACGGACCCGACTTGCACGTTCTACGGTGCGAATTCGTGAAATCGGAGCGACAAAGCGGAAAACTACAGGAATGGAACGTCCACGAAAGGTGGCTTTTCCGTCCCGCAATAGGAACGGTCGGCGGAAAACCTGCCAAGCGGCGAACGTCAACAACATTCGGAAATGCCGTCCCGAAGTAGGAACGGCCTACGCCGACCCCACCGGGGATTCAATGTCGATACGCCGGCAAGTTCAGGGGCGTTCCTGCCCCCACACAATATAACCCGGCTGCCTGTGGGACGTCGGCCCTGAAAACGGGGTTAGCCAGCGCCCTTGCGGCGCGCCCATTGGTCGAACGCCACCGCCGCGATGATCAGCACCCCGATGTAGGCCTTCTGCAAAAACGGCTCCACACCGAGCAGGTTCAGGCCGTTGCGCAACACCGCCACCAGAAGCGCTCCCAGGATGGTTCCGCTGACCCGACCCTCGCCTCCCGAGAGCGACGCTCCCCCGACCACGACCGCGGTCACGACATCGAGCTCGTACCCCTCGGCACTGGTCGGATTGCCCGAGCCCTGGCGGGCAGCTTCCACGAGTCCGGCCAACCCGGCCAGAATCCCGCCCAGAACATAGGCACCGATCTGGACTCGTTCCACCGGAACGCCGGAAACACGCGCCGCTTCCGGATTGCTCCCGATGGCCTGGATATACCGCCCGAATTTGGTGAAGTGAAGCAGCACGGCGACGAACACCGCGACCCCGATGGTCAGCAGGACCGGAACCGGAATGCCGAGCGGTCGGGCGTTGGCGAGCGCCCCGAACGCATCCGGGGTGCCGTCGACCGTGACACCCTGCGCCACCTTGAGCGCCATACCGCGCGCCACCAGCAGCATGCCCAGTGTCGCGATGAACGCGGGAACCCGCAACCGGGTGGCAATCAAGCCGTTCACCAAACCCGCGGCGGCGCCGGTTCCCAATCCAGCGGCAATCGACAACGGCACCGACCAACCGAGACGCACCATCGTATGCGCCGACACCACCCCGCAGAGCGCCATCACCGACCCCACGGACAAGTCGATCCCCGCGCCGAGCAGGACCACGGTCATGCCCATGCCGGCGATCAAAAGCCAGGCATTCTGGGAAATGATGTTGAACAGGTTGTCGGCGCTGCGGAACGGCTCCGACTGCACCGAGAAGAAGATGCAGAGCAGGACCAGCGAGACAGCGGGAAGCAGGCGTTTGGCGAGAATCATGGTGTCATCCGGTCGGCGCGGTGGGTTCGTTCAGGTCGGCGCCGGTCATCATCAGGTGGAGCACCCGCTCCGGGTTGGCGTCCGCGCGGGCCAGGTCCGCCACGATCTTTCCATGGAACAGGACCAGAATCCGATCGCTCATCCCCAGCAGCTCCGGCAACTCCGACGAAACCAACAACACCACCGCCCCGTCGCGGGTGGCGTCGTTGATCCGTTCGTAAATTTCCACCTTGCTCCCGACATCCACCCCGCGGGTCGGCTCGTCGAAGAGCAGCACCGACGATTCCGCGTGGATCCAGCGCCCGAGAACCACCTTCTGCTGGTTTCCTCCGCTGAGGGTGCCGACCGGGGTTTCGGTGGACGATGTCTTGACACGCAGGGCCTGAACCTGCGCGGCGGCGGCTTCGCGGTCGCGGGCATGGCGCATCCACGGGCCAGGGGCAATCTTCTGGAGCGCGGCCAAGGTGATGTTGTGGCGTACCGGAAGCGCGAGCGCGAGCCCGGTCTTCTTGCGGTCCTCGGTCAGCAACCCGACCCCGCGGCGAATGGCTGCCCGCGGCCCCGACCCGATCGGCAATGGCGCCCCGTCGAGGGCTACCGACCCGGTCGCCTTCTGCATCCCGAATAGGGTCCGCAGCAGCCGGGAACGCCCGGAACCGGTCAAGCCGGCGATGCCCAACACCTCGCCGGCGCGCGCCACAAACGACACACCGGGCAGGTCGACACGCAGGCGCTCCAGTCCCGGTTCGACACGCGCCCGGGGGTAAAAATCCGAAAGATCGCGCCCCACCATGGCACGCACCACCGCTCCGGTGTCGGTATCGGCAACCGGCGCCTCATAGGTCTTCTCGCCATCGCGCAAAATGGTGAAGCGGTCCGCGATCGCAAAACACTCCGGGAGGCGGTGGCTGACATAAACGATGCCGAGCCCCTTGTCCTTGAGCCTGCGCAGCGTCGCGAACAGATTCTCGATTTCCTGCTCCCCCAGCGAGCTGGTGGGCTCGTCGAGCAGGAGCAACTTGGCGTCCTCCGCAAGCGCACGCGCGATCTCCACCAACTGGCGTTGGGCCGGGCCAAGGCTTTCGACCCGGGCATCGGGATCGATGTCGAAGCCGTTGCTCTCGAGCACTTCCTGCGCACGTCGACGCACCGCACGATGGTCGATCCAGCCGCCACGGATCGGTTCGGAACCCAAGCAGATGTTGGCGGCCACGCTGAGATGCGGGGCCAGGTTGAGTTCCTGATAGACCATCCGGATGCCGAGCGCCCGCGCCTTGGCCGGAGTGTCGAGCACCACCGAATTTCCCTGCCAACGGACGGTCCCGGCATCGGGCGGCTGGCTTCCCGTGATCGCCTTCAGCAGGGTGGACTTGCCGGCTCCGTTCTCGCCAAGGAGCGCCACCACCTCGCCGGAGTCGACCGTGAAGTCGACCCCGCGCAAGGCCCGGACCGCCGTGCCGAACGATTTCTCGATCCCTTCGAGGGAAAGCAATGGTGACGATGCCATGGGTTAAAAACTACGACCCGATCGAGCGGAACCTCGTTGCAGCGACGAACCCGGCCCCCGGCATCGGAATGTGCCTGTTTTTCAGTTCATTTTCCCGCGGGGTGGGCGAACCGCCTTGACGTCCGGGGTTTCCATGTTGTCCTTGGTCATCAACACCACACCCGTGTCGACCACCTTGGCCGGAGCCTTGCCCGCCTTGGCGTCCACAATCGCCTTGACCCCTTCGTAACCCATCTTTTCCGGGTTCTGGATCACCAACGAATCGAGGGTCCCCGCCACCACCGCGTCCTCGAGCTGGTCGGTGATATCGAAACCGATCACCTTCAACTTGCCGGCGAGATTGCGGTTCTTGATGGCCTGGAGGGCACCGACGGCAGACGGTTCACAGGATCCGAAGACCCCCGCCGCATCCGGATTGGCAGTCAGCGCGTCTTCGATCACCTTGAGCGCGGTCGCGCGGTCGGAGTTGCAGTAGTTGCTGCGAACCAACTTGATCTGCGGGAACTTCTCCTTCATCCGCGACTCGAAGCCCTCTTCGCGGTCCATCGTGGACGCTGAATTGGCTTGGTTGGGAACCACGACAACCGTTCCCTTGCCCCCAAGGATCTCTCCCATACGGTCGGCGGCGAGTTGACCACCCTTCTTGTTGTCAGTCGCGACATAAGCCAGATACTCCGTGTCCGGGAGATCGATGGCGGAGTCGAAGATGGCGACCGGAATGGACGCTTCCTTGGCCTTCTTGACCACATTCACGAGCGCGGCCTTGTCGAGCGGGGCCAGCACAATGCCGTCCACCTTGCTCGTGATCGCGTTCTCGACAACCGTGATCTGTCCGGACGTATCGGATTCGCGCTGGGGACCGTCCCACTTGATCTGGACCCCGAACTCGGTGCCGGCCTTTTCAGCGCCCTTCTTGACCGATTGCCAAAAGACATGGGTCAGGCCCTTGGGAATGACCGCGATGGTCGGGGCTCCGGCGGGCGCAGTGGTCGTCGGGCCGCCGTCCGCGGCTTTCTTGGGTTCGCCGCAACCTGCGGCCACCATGACCGCAAACGCGAGCGGAACAAACGAACGTCGTGTCAACAGGCTATCGAGGCGCATCGGTGTTTTCTCCCCAAAGTGGATGGCAAACCGGGGTTTCGACAGTTTCGGAGCGCTTTCCTGCCGTGGGCAGTCGGGATGGCGGGGTACAATCCGCCCATGCGCGCCCTGTTGTTCCTGTCGTTGTCGTTGGTTCCGGTGTTGTTCACCTCGTTCGCGACCAGTTCCGTTTCCGCTCAGGATCCGGCGTCCCCCGCCGCGTCGAAGAAGCTCCCCGCCAAGGCCCAGCACGAGGTCGCGGCAAAGGACGTTGTCCTGAAGGAGATCACCGCGATCGATGCCGCATCGGCCGGAGCGATCGCTGCGTCCGATCTGGCAACGTTGCGCAAGCGCGACGGCAAGGAAACCACCATCAGCGGCAAGGTGACCACGGTCTTCGCTCCCGACAGCAAGTCGATCGTGCTGCTCAATTTCGCACGCAATTACAAGGATGCGATCGTGGTGGGAATCAAGGCGAACCGCTTTGCCGCGTTCCCCGACCTGCGTACCCTCAAGGACAAGACGGTTGTCGTGACCGGGGTGGTGATCCTCTACAAGGAACGTCCCGAGATTCTCCTCGAAACGCCATCCCAGATCCGCGTGGTCAAGTCGTCCGAAACCAAGTAGCCAGACGCCAAGCAGGCGGGTCCGGCGGAAGCACCGCGACTGCGGATCCGGATGCCGGGGCACGCGGGTCGCACGCCATCCGCATTCAAACAGAACGGCTACCGCGAGACGGTCGGAATTTCCCTAACGTAGGCGGGATCAGGAATCGCGACGTTCGGTCAGTTGTTTCGGCAAGTCCGCGACCGGCAACGGTTTGCTGAAGTAGAACCCCTGGATCATGTCGCAGCCGAGCGAGATGAGGCGCTCGTACTGGGTGCGGGTCTCAACCCCTTCGGCCACCACTTCCATGCCGAGGGTATGTGCCAAATCGACCACCGCACGAATGACCGCGGCGTCCTGCTCGCTTTGGTCGACATTGCGGATCAGGCTGCGATCGATCTTGAGGCGGTCGAGTCGCATGTTCGCCAGATACGCGAAGTTGGCGTAACCCGTTCCAAAGTCGTCGACGGACAGCCGAATTCCAAGATCGCGCAGCGCGGCCAACGTATCCCGGACCTGTTCTCCCCCTTTGGCGAGCACGGTTTCGGTCAGTTCGAATTCCATCCGCTCCGGCGGTACCTGGGTTTCGTCAAGGGTACGGCGCACTTTTTCCACCAACAGCGGATCGCTGAGCTGTCGTGCGGAAAGGTTCACCGATACCACCAACGGGTTTTCGGAACCAGACCAGTGGCTGGCTTGGCGGCAGGCGGCCGCGAAAGCCCAGTCGCCCATCGGCACCAGCAGGCCCATTTCCTCGGCGAGCGGAAGGAACGCCCCGGCGGTGAGGACCTCCGCACCGTCGGGCTGCCAGCGCATCAGAGCCTCGAAACCTCGCAATGTTTGACCGTCCGCCGAGTACTGCGGCTGGTAATGCAGCAGGAGTTCGCCGCGGTCGACCGCCTGCCCGAGCCGGCTTTCCAGCTTGAGGCGGTCGATCGGATCGAGGTCGGCGCCCGGTGACGCCTCCCAGACCTCGAATCCGCCGCGCCCTTCGCGCTTGGCGTTGTACATCGCCTCGTCGGCACGCCGAACCAACTCCTGCGGGTTGCGACCGTGAACCGGAGCAATTGCGATACCGATGCTCCCGGTCAGGCAAAACTCGTGTCCATCGATATGGCAGGGCTCGCGCAACGCGGCGATCAGCTTCTGGGCGACCAACGCCGCATCGCCGGGTGCTGCAATGCGCGGCAAGAGCGCGAGGAATTCATCGCCACCGAGCCGCGCAACAACATCTTCCCCGCGCAGGGAATTTTCAAGACGGCGCGCGACAATCCGCAAGACTGCGTCGCCTACCTCGTGCCCGCAGGCGTCGTTGATGGACTTGAACCGGTCGAGGTCGATGAACAAGAGGGCAGCAGGTGCCTCGGATCCATCGCCGACCGCCGCGGTCAGCTGGTCTTCGATGTAGCGACGGTTGTGCAGGCCGGTAAGCGGGTCCCGGTAAACTTCGCGGCGCATCGCCGCAGCGGCCATGCGCGCGGCAGTCACATCATGCGCCACCGCGTTGAGGAAACTCTCCTCAGGAACCGCATGCCATTCCATGTGGCGGATTTCGCCCCGTGACGTCCGGATGCGGCAGGTGAACCGGCGCTCTCCCGCGTCGGAGAGCGGTTTGGACAATTCGCCCACCACCAACTCATGATCGTCGATGAGCACCAGATCGGTGAGTGCCCGGCGATGGACTTCCTCCGGAGCGTAGCCCAGGACCGCGTACCACGCCGCATTGGGAACCAATATCCGTCCATCGGGGACCGTCAGCGCGCACAAGACCACCGGCGCCTGCGCATACAGCGAATGCGCCAGACGCTCGGGGCTGGGTGACGCAAACCCGAGGTCGTCGGGATTCTCGATAGGGGCCAGTTCGGCTTCGGCAACCCCGGTTTCGTCGCGCGCCTGGAACCGCACCCGATACCCCTCCGGCACCGGAGTGAGAAGCACAACCCCGTAAGGACCATCCACCAGCACCGCGCCGCCTGCCCGATGCGATTGCACAACCGCATCCCGAAGCAGGCGCAACCAGACGCCCGCCACCAAGGTCTCGACCCGGGAACCAATCCGCCCCTCCTGACCGGCCTGCTCGAACGAAACAAAACGATACTGCGGATCGATGACAAAGCCGCCGATGCGCGGCGCTTGGTGCGGGTCTCGTGCGGATTCATGGCGGCCGGGAACGGCAACCACCGGGGCTTCGTCGTGCAACATGCGGGAAAATACCTCGGAATCCCGGCAATACTGCGTATTGGCAACGGGTCTGCGACACGCAATTATACGGTAAACGTCTGCTGCCTCGGATTTCGCGCCACAACGGCACGGGGTTTGCAGGATCACGACAGGGGCCGGCTACCGAATGCCGGCCGAACAGAACCGTAATCATCGCCCATGGAACCGTCCCCGCTCGCAATCGCCAACAGCCTCGCCGAACTGGTCGAGCGCATGCGCACGGCTCAGGATGAACTGGCCGACGATATCCTCGACCATGTTCGTGTCCTAGCCGACATGGTCCCGCACGCCGCCGTTGCCTCCCCACCCGCGGACGCCGGCCAGCGCGACGAAATCCATGCCTTGCAGACCCGGTGCGAACTGCTCGAAACCCACGTCAATGCGTTGCGCAGCCAACTCTCCACCGCGGCCGGGGAAACCGAAACCTTGCGACGCGAGATCGAACGTCTCCGCACCCCGATCATCCGTTATGCCATCGCCTGCGCCGCGGTCGACCTCCAGCAAGCGTTGCGGAAGAGGCTGCCCACGGACACCGGCTACGACGACGGAATTGAGTTGACAGACGCCCTCGGCGAAGAGAAGTCCGCCTCGGATTCGCTACGCGATCTGGCGCGCAGGCTACAGGCGCCGGGCAGCG
>CAZYBA010000034.1:0-5664 GCA_964646105.1 uncultured Armatimonadia bacterium | reverse complement strand
CCGTTGGCGACCTCCGCACCCCTACACCGACTAGCCGCAGCTGCGCTCGCCGCTGGCGCCCCAGCCAGCAATCGCGTTCCCGATGAAACGTCGATGCGATGGTCGCCGCGCTCCCTGAATTCGCACGCCAAACCCCGGCATCACTACCTGCAGGACGGTCGACGCAGGATGTTGACCGTTTTTTGACGAATCGGATCTGCATCGTGGCAGATACTCCGCGCCGGCATGCACTGATTTCCCACCGCAGCACCCTGTTGCTCAGTCTCACCGCGATCACCGTCGTGATCGCAAACATCCTGCTGGTCCGCGATGCCGCCGACCGTGCGCAAGAACAACGCGAAACCGGTGCGGAAACACGCCTGGCCGCAACGTTGGATTCCTTAGAGGCAGCCCTGCGGGAACGAGAGGCGGTTGGCGCCGCGTATGTCGCCACCGGCACCGACCGTTACCGCTTTCGTGCCGACCGGCTCGGGGCTCAAGTCCGCGATCGCCTAGCCGACATCGGAGCATCCGATCTGCGCAGGGACGCCAAGGAGCTCGAGGCAGCGGCCCAGGAGACTTTGACCCGCACCGACGCCACCCTCGAACTGCGCCGCAAAGGACAGCGCGAACTAGCGTTGCAGAAACTCGAATCGGCCGGCGAAATCCCGGTGTGGGAGCCGTTGATCGCGCGGCTCCGCGACAAACAACAACAAAGGATTGCGTTGGTGGAGCAGCAGGGGATTGCCGATCAACGCAATGCCGAGCGCCATGCCACCATCTGGGGCGCCGCCACCTTGGCTCTCTTGGCGGCCGGTGGATGGCTGGTCCGCCGCGACAACGCTCGCCTGAGCCTGATGGCCGAGCAAGACCCGCTCACCCGACTCAAGAACCGGCGAGTTTTCGAAGACCGTCTCGCCCAATCGTTCCAACTCGCACGCCGCCACAACCATCCGCTTTCGGTCCTGATGATCGATGTCGACCATTTCAAGGCGTACAACGACGCCCACGGACATGTGGCTGGCGATGTCGCTTTGGCGGCGGTGGCCGATACCCTGGTGCGCACCGCCCGCGCCAGCGATGTTGTCGCACGCTTCGGTGGAGAGGAATTCGTGCTCCTGCTCCCCCACACCGACGGACGACAGGCCCATCAGGCCGCCCAGAGGATTCGTACCGCATTGGCCGGGGACCCGACACCGCATCAACCACTCACCATCTCGGTCGGCATCGGCTATTACCGCTCCGGTATGGAAGATCCGGAAGACCTGATCAAATCCGCCGACCGGGCCCTGTATCAGGCCAAGTATGCGGGACGCGATGTGGTTGCGTTCGACGACTGAAACGTCGATCCCGCCGGAGCCGGGCACACCGCGGCAAACGCTCCGAACGTCCCTCCGAACCGGATTCCGAACCGGGAAGCCACACCCGCTCGATACGGAACCACGTCCCGAATTGCCCCCCTCCCGATCAACGAGAGCGTGACTCGCACTCGGGCGAAGGCTGTGTCCGGCGAATCCAACGGGTCGCCGACCCAACGTGCGGAACAAAAAAACGGCCCGGGAAGATGACTCCCGGGCCGTTTTCATTTCCACAGGCGCCGACGTTTACTTGGCGCGCGCGGCGATTTCCTTGACCGAATTGTCAAAGCCGTCCTTCATGCGCTGGACCCAGCCGCCATCGCCCCAGGTGGCCGAGTTCATGGGGTTGTACGGCTTCTTGAGCGAGTCCTCGATGCGCCGGATCATTTCCTTGGGGTCGGGCATGCCGCCGCCGGCACCGCCCCCACCGGGACGTCCCCCGCCGAAGCCACCGCCCCCGCCGGGTCGTCCCCCGCCACCGCCTCCCATGCGACCGCCGCCGCCGCCGCCACCCATGCGCCCGCGGCTGGCCATCGCCACGGTCAACGCCTTGAGCTGGGAGAGATTGGACGCCAACGGCTTGGTCAGGTCCTTGCTGACCTGCTTCGCCTGATCCTCGGTCATGTCCGGCTTCTTCTTCCACGCGTCGATGACCGCCAGGATCTTCTTGGCCTGATCCTTGGTGAGGGCGGTTTTGGGATCCTTGTTGATCTCGGCGAGCGCACGGATGGTCTGTCCGACCTGCATGCGGTTCTTGCGAGCCGTACGCATCTTCTCGAAGACCTTCATCATCTCCGGCGGCATTCCGAAACCACCACCGCCGCCCGGACCCTGAGCCACCACCGGCGCAGAAACAGTGACCAACAACGCTGCCGCCAACCACATCCGATGTTTCATTCGAATTGTCCTTTCCCGAAAATCCCGCTCACTCGTAGCGCAACGCCTCGATGGGCGAGAGGTTGGACGCCTTGAGCGCCGGATAAAAACCGAAGAAAACCCCGACAACCGCCGAGAACGAGAACGCCAAGGTGACGGTTCCCGGTGCGACGACGGTGCGCCAGCCATTTTGTTCGCTGACAATGCCGGACCCGAAGTACCCGACCCCGACTCCGATCAGGCCACCCACCAGCGAGAGGAACAGCGCCTCCAGCAGGAACTGCGTCAGGATGTCGGCACGCCGGGCTCCGATCGCCTTGCGGATACCGATCTCGCGGGTCCGTTCGGTCACCGAGACCAGCATGATGTTCATGATCCCGATGCCCCCGACCACGAGCGAGACGATTGCGAGGTAGGTGATCAACGCCCCGAATGTTTCCTGTTGCGCGTCCTGCGTGGCCGCCAAATCCGATTGACTAAACACGGTAACGTCCAGGGCACCCCCCGACGGAATCCGGTGCTTCTTGCGGATGACTTCCTCGACCTCGGTCCGTGCCTTGTCCATCAAACCCAGGGTACGCGCCTGCACACTGAGCGAATTGACGCTCTCGAGGCCGAACAGGCGCCGCATCGCTGTGGTTACCGGCACATACACGGCGTCGTCCGGGTTTCGGAATCCGGTCCCGCCCTTTTCCTTGAACACCCCGACCACCGTGAAGCCCTGACCGTTGATCTTGATTGTCTTGCCGAGCGGGGACGCCTTGTCGAAGATGTCCTTGGCAACGCCCGAACCCACCACTGCGACACGGCGCTGGGACCGCAACTCCCCGGCGCTGAAGTAACGTCCCGAACCGATCACATGGTTTGAAATGGTCGGGTAATCCACTCCGGTTCCGGTGATCGACTTGGAATCGTTCTTGTTCGAGTACTTGATCTGGGCGCTCCGGTTGACCGTCGGGGAGACTGCCTTCACACTCGGGGCCCCACGAAGCACCGCTTCCGCGTCGGCGAGCTTGAGGGTCGTGGACGACCCGCCCCCGAAGGAGATTCCGCCGCGCCGTTGGCTGCCGGGGAAGACGGTCAGGACATTGGTGCCGAGTTTCTGAATGCTCTCGGCAACCGCCGCCCGGGATCCTTCCCCGATGGAGATCGCGATGATGACCGCGCCGACCCCGATGATGACCCCGAGCATGGTCAGGAACGACCGGAGCTTGTTGGCTCCGAGCCCTTGGAACGCCATGGCGAGGCTGACATAGAGGGCGCCCGCGCGGGATGTTCCCTTGCCGGCGGGTGCGGTGCGGCCGGTTGCCGCGCCGGCCGTGCGGGTGGCCATGTTAACGCCGGCCTCCGCCACCGCCCATGCCGCGCATGCCGCCCATGCCGCCGCCGAACGGCGATCCGCCGCCCGGAGTGGTCGGTGTCGGCTCGATCGTCTGGGTCACAATCTTGACCCCTTCCTGAATCGCGTTGCCTTCGCTCTCCTTCACCTCCGTGACGTCGTTGCCTTCGACACCCTTGGTGATCCGAACCTTTTTCAGCTTGACATCGACCAACGCGTCCGGGTCGGAAACCTCACCGGTCTTGGGGTCCGGAGGAGGGGTCTTGCCGCCCGTGCCGATCTCAACATAATCGCCTTCGTTGTCCTGCCGGATCGCCTCGTTCGGAACCTTCACCGCCGAATCGACCTTGTCCATCACGAACTCGCAGGTCGCGTTCATGGACGGCTTGAGCAGGGCGAATGTCGGAGCGGAGTTGTCGATTTCGACCCGGACATGGACCGAAGTTACGTTTTGCAGGACAACCGCCTGCGGGTCGATCCGGATGACCTTGCCCTCGAACGGAATCCCGGGGTAGGCCTCGACCGCGACATCCACCGTCTGGCCGACATCCACCGACGCGATGTCGGTTTCGTCCACCGCAACGTCCACGTACATCCGCGAAACGTCACCGATCTGGACCAGGTTGGTGCCTTGTGCGGCCATGCCGAGGGCGGACGCGATGATGGTGCCCTGTTCGACAAACTTCTGCAGCACGACGCCTTCCATGGGAGCCCGGATGACCGTGCGCGACAGCGCCGTTTCGGCGTTGAAGCGACTGGCCTCGGCGCGGGCGATAGACGCCTTGTTGGCGTCGATGTCGAACCGTCGGATGTCGTTGTTGATGGTCTGCGCCTTGCTTTGGTCAAGGCTGGCCTCGGCACGGGCGAGAGCCGCGGTGGCTTGACCAAGCGACGCCTTGGCCTGCAGGAGCGACGCCTCGGCTTCGAGGACCGCGTTGCGGCGGTTCTCGATGTCGACCGAACCCGCCTTGGCCTGATCGTAGACGGCCTTGCTCTGGGCGACCCGTGCGTCCGCGGCTTCGAGCGTGGTCCGCATTTCCACATCGATCGTGTCGACCCGGGCCTTGGTGTTCAAGATGTTGGCGTCGGCCACTTCCAAACCGGCCACCGCCGTGTCGACCGCCTGCTGCGAGACAAATCCCTTCTGCAGCAACGATTTCTGTCGCTCCAGTGTCAGGCGGGCGTTCTCACGATTCGCGACCGCCTGCTGGTAACCAGCCTGGGCCGATGCCCGCTGCTGGCGGGTGGTGGCATCCAGCTGCTTGCGCTGGGTCACCGCCTGCTCGTAGGACGCCTTGGCGCTCGCAATGGCGGCTTCGGTAAGCCGCGGCTGGGCCTCGGCCTGCTGCCGAGCCGTCGCCAGACGGGTTTCGGCGGCCTTGACACTGGCCTCGGCGGACGCCTTGCTGGCCGTCGCAGATCGAACATTCGCCTCGGAATCCCGCACCGAAATGTCGCTCTGCTTCATGGTCAGCTGGTAGGTCTTGCCGCTCTGGGCCTCGCGGGCCTTGGACGACGTGACATCCGCACGAGCTTGGTTCAGCGTGAGCTGGACATCGAGCGGGTCGATCTTGGCCAGGATCTGCCCGGACTTGACCGCGCTGCCCACATCGACCCCGAGGAACGCCAGTTCGCCTCCGGCACGGGCCTTGATATCCACCACACGCCATGCCTGCAAGGTGCCCGTGGCGGAGACCGTTTTCTTGACCTCGCCCACCTCGACCGCAGACAACTTGTATTGGACTTTTTGCGATGCATCCCCGGTGGCGGAGCGGGAACGCAACCACCAACCACCCGCCACAACGATGGGTACCGCGACCAGCGCGGAAATCAATCGACGATCCACCCGAGTCTCCTGTTGACAGCGCCCTCAACACCGCATCCAATGGCACCGCCGGTGAAAGGTCGCGACGACAACTCGGTCCTCGCGACAAAAATCCATGCGTCCCCGCGAGGATCGCATCCCGACATTCTACCCGTTTCCCGCTCTGCGGAACCGCAAGGCGCGTGACGTTACACTGGAGAAGGACGTTCGGGAAGCCTTCAGGTTCATACGGACCAATCCCCGCGAACGCGCACCCTGTTCCAATCGTAACCGCACCGGGTCCCGAC
>CAZYBA010000033.1:15041-15324 GCA_964646105.1 uncultured Armatimonadia bacterium | reverse complement strand
CTTTGCGCTCGACAGTGCCGTTTGGGCGGAAGCCAGGGAGGCCCTGGACTGCCGCACGGCAGCCTCCGCCGTTACCTTCCGATTGACCAAATCGAGGGTGTCCTGGCGCAGCAATTCCGCTCCTCGCTTTACCGTATCGCCCTCGCGGACCAGAACCGCCATGACCCGAGCCGATATCCGGGGAGCCAACTCGATTTCCGCGGAGGACTTCAGCGACGCAGTCAGCAACACGGTGCGATCGATTGGTGCCTCGCGGGAGGCAACGACGCGAACCGGAGTGCCT
>CAZYBA010000033.1:6628-15031 GCA_964646105.1 uncultured Armatimonadia bacterium | reverse complement strand
CTTCCACAACGGCGGTCGTTGCCTTCGGGGTCGGCTGGGATGGGGAACACCCCAGAACCGTACCGGAAACGACAGCAATCAAGATGTTGAATGGGATACTCGGACGTCGCAGCATAATTAACTCCGGGTAAAAGACAGGCTGGGAAGGAACTTGGTTCCCCGCAAAGCGTCGGGCCGCCCTCCGAAAATCGGGGGCGGCCCGGAAAAGGGTGCGCTGTGGACGTCGCCGAGATGTCAGATGACTTGCATCGGCATCAACACGCAAACATAGCGGGGGGCGGTGTCGCCGACGGGACGCACGACTCCGGGGCGCAGCGGTTCCGTCAACTCGAAGGAAACGCCTTCGCTGTCGACGGCCCCGAGTACCTCGGCGAGGTACTTGGCGTTGAAGGCGATGGTGATATCGTCGCCCTCGCGCGCCACCTCCACCTCGTCACGCGCGGAACCCACCGTTCCCGATTCCGCCGTCAAGACCAATTGGGCTCCTTCGGTTTCCAAGACTACGCGATTCGCATTGTCGCGCGCGACAATGGCGATGCGCTTCACGGCTGCGGCGAGATCTGTCCGGACCAAGGTCCATTTGCGCTCGTGGGATTGCGGGATCACACGCTCGTAGTTGGGATATTGCCCCTCGATGAGACGCGTAACCATGGTGGTGGATTGTTGACGGTAGCGGCCGGGCAATCCGGGGATTTCCGTCGCGTCGCTGTCCCTCTCGTCGGCACGCCGACGCACTTCAAAACGTGCCTGACCCGATGCCAGCGCGACAGTTACCGCATCGTCATCGCCCGCCAGACGGGTAACCTCGTTCATTGCCCGCGCCGGCACCACGGACGTGGCCGAACCGGAACCAGTCGGTACCGGACCGGTCCGCACCGCCAAACGATGGGTATCTGTGGCAACCAAGGTCAACTCGGTTCCCTCGAAACGCAGGAGAATACCGGTAAGGATCGCCCGCGTCTCGTCGGTGGACACCGCAAACGAAACTTGCCGGATCATTTGCTTGAGCAGGGATCCGTGGATGTGGAAGGTGGCGGTCGCTTCCACCTCCGGCGCGGACGGAAACTCCTCGGACGGCAATCCCAGCACATCGTAATTCGAGCGCGCACAGCGCACATGGATTTTGTTGCCACCTTCGGGGCGATCCAGCAGGACATCGGCCTCCGGAAGCGCTCCCAGCATCTCGGCGAAGACACGCGCCGGCAACGTGAATCCGGTGTCGGTGTCGTCCGTAAGGCCGGACTGAACCCGCGCCGGGAGCGAGCACTCCATCCACATCTCAAGATCGGTTGCGACCAGACGCATGCCCGATGATCCTTGGGGGCGCAGAAGCACATGGCTGAGAATCGGTAGCGACGAGCGTCCAGAAACGGCACGCGCGACCGTCTGGATGGCTTCGAAAAGATCTTTGCGGGGGCATTCAACCAACATGTTCAGTGCTCCAAGGGGAAAGGTAATTGGAAATCGATACGGTTTTCAACGGAAGGGGACGTGTTGCAATGCGGGTTGTCCGACTGCAAGGCACGCAAGATACGGGAACGCAGAGAATCACTCGGAATCGCTTGGCAGTCGAGATCCCGCAGACGGTCGACGATCAGCTTCTGGGTGAAAACGTCATGGGCGCATTTCGGACAGTGCAAGATGTGAGCTTCCAACTGATCCGAGACCGGCGACGGCAGGTTCGAGTCGAGGTATGACGAAAACCATGGTTGGGCGTTTTCGCAGGTCAACATGGGGTTATCTCCAACGTTACGCACGCGTCGCGCAATGCGCGTCGGGCTCTGTACAACAGCGACTTGGTCGCCGGAAGGGACCTTCCGAGAACAACGGCAGCATCCCGATGGTCAATCTCTTCGAGGTCGCACAGAGTAAGGACGATTTGTTGATCCTCGGGCAGCGACTCAAGGGCTTGCAACAATCTCCGTCGCTGGTCCTGTACAACCGCGATGTCCTCGGGAGAGGTGCCGTCGGCTGGCGTTTCCATCGAATCGAGGGATAGGACCGGCAATCGCAATTGCCGGCGCAGATCGGAAGCAGTCGAACGGATGACCGCAAACAACCACGGCCCGAAACGATCCGAGTCGGGATGAATCTGCCGAAACTTGCGAAAAGTCTTGAGAAATGCTTCCTGAACGACCTCCTCGGCATCCTCTCGGGAGTCCGTGAGACGCGCGGCAAAACGGAACGCGCGATCCAGGTATCCGTCGTACAGAGTCTCCATAGCTCGTAGGTCGCCGTTGCGGAACCGATGCACCAGCCGGGCTTCGTAGTCGGTAGGAAACATGGTTCGCAAAAGGAAGACGGCAGGAAGGGAGAAAAAGTGTCGCGACAGAGTCGAAAAAATCAGACCAATCCTTGCCGGGCAGCGAGCAATGCCGCTTCTGACCGACTGTTGATCTACAATTTTGAAAAAATGCTGCCGATGTGGTTCTTTACGGTCTTTTCGGAGATGCCGAGACGTTCGGCTATTTCCCGATTGCGTCGTCCCGAACCCACCTCGGCCAGGATCTCACGTTCCCGCTCCGTCAAATCGCGAAAACGGTCGTCATCTTTCTCTTGGCTCCCGGAAAGCCTGCTGAATTCGGTGAGGATGCGGGTCACCAGAGCCGGAGCGAGCAGCGATTCCCCGCGGAATACCGCTCGGATTGTCGCCACGATTTCCTCGGGAGGTGAATCTTTCAATAGATAGCCCCGAGCACCAGCCTTGATCGCCGCGAATACCCGCTCGTCATCGTTGTAAATGGTCAGGACAACGGTTCCGACCTCCGGGTGCTCCCGGCGGATGGTGCGAATGAGCTGGATACCATCGAGTCCCGGCATTCCGATATCCGTCAAGACCACATCGGGACGGTGCAATCGCACCAGTTCCATTGCCCGAACTCCGTCGCCCACCGATCCGACCAATTCCAAGTCGGATTCCAATGTGAGAAGACGCCCCAACGCATCCCGCGTCGTCGCCTGGTCCTCCGCAACCAATATGCGGATCTTGTTTCCGTCCAGATTCAATTGACGGTACCGGGAAGGATGGCAGCCGGTAGTTTGCGCCCGTCACGACGGAATACAGGATTGTTCCCAATGCCGAGGCGATGCAATCGGTAGGCGAGCGCGGTCCCCAAAACACCAAAACCGTACACTACCGACCGGCGGAAGTTGATCGATGATGCCTCGTCGAAATACTTGGTCGGGCAAGAAATTTCACCGATACGGAACCCGAATTGGACTGCTTGGGCGAGCATTTGATTGTCGAAGACGAAGTCGTCGGAGTTCTCCTCCAGAGGCAGCGTTTCGAGGACTTTTCTGGAGAATGCCCGGTAGCCCGTATGGTATTCGCTCAACTTGACTCCAAGCAGGATATTCTCGATCAACGTGAGACCGCGGTTGGCAACATATTTCCAACCTGGCATGCCTCCGGCGAGTGCCCCGGGAGTGCCGAGTATCCGCGAACCGAGCACCACATCGTATTCACCGGACCCAACCATTTCCGCCATCGCGCCGACCAGTCGAGGCGAGTATTGGTAGTCGGGGTGTAACATCACCACGACATCTGCCTCACGCAGCAATGCCTCGTTGTAGCAAGTCTTTTGGTTCCCACCGTAACCACGATTCCGAGGGTGAACCACGTGCGGTATCCCAAGGCGCGTCGCCTCGGCAACCGTATCGTCCGGCGAACAATCGTCCACGAGCACGACCTCGTCCGCGACTCCCGCGGGTATGTCGCGGATCGTCGGTTCCAGAGTTCGTGCGGCCCGGTACGCGGGAAGCACCACCACCACTTTCTTGCCTGCAACCATGGGACGACTCCTGATCCGCACACGGGGACTTCGGTTGATGAAATCCCGGCCGGCGACGCATTTTACCGCCCGTGGTAACGGACACCACTAACCGGCCCCGACCAACTGCGCACCATCGTCTTGAGTCCGAGTGGGAAATCCCGATCATGGCAAATTTATGTTTGCGTCCCATTCAGACCCGAGGTACCATCCGGGAACAAACAGAGCGTTTGCCCCCTTCATCATCCATGATAACTCCGAAGCAGATAGAAATCCTCGATGTCATACGCCAGGCGGTTCTGCGGGACGGACAAGCTCCCACTGTCCGTGAGATCGGTCGCCTGACCGGTTTGCGTTCCTCGTGCTCCGTCCAAAAGCACCTCAATCAACTGGAATCCAAAGGGTACATTCGGCGGGACCCGTACAAATATCGCTCCATCGAATTGCTGCACGATGGGTCGCCGCTCACACGCCGTCGAACCGTCACAGTACCGTTGCTGGGTAGTGTCGCAGCAGGTAACCCCATTTTGGCTACGGAAAACATCGAGGAGTGCTATCCCTTGCCGGATGCATTGGTTCCCCGTGATGCGGATTGCTTCATGTTGAAAGTGAAGGGGGACTCGATGATCAACGCCGGCATTTTCGATGGAGACATGGTTGTTGTGCGCAAGCAGGAGACCGCGTTGCCGGGCGAGATCGTCGTCGCTCTGATCGGCGATGAAGCAACGGTCAAGACCTTTTACCCAGCAGGGGAAAACGGCATCCGACTCCAACCGGAAAACCCACGCCTGCGCCCGATCATCACCAAAGAAGCCCTGATTGTAGGGCGGGTGGTACTGTCTTTGAGGCAGTATCGCTGAGGAATCTCTAAGGCAGCCCTGCGGTTCATACCAACGTTCCCTCATCAACAAGCAACAAAAAATCGCCCCCCGGATTCCGATCCGGGGGGCGATTTTATGTGTCAGGATCTCGTCAGAACGAGAAGATCTGAACCAGGCTCAGCGTGGAGTTGGTCTTCTGCTGTCCCGAGGCGTTGTTGAAGACGTCTCCGTTGGACCGATCAAAACGCACTTCCACGAAAGTCCGGGCCCCTGGCTTGGCGAGTTTGCCAAACTCGTACGAGGCCGTCACCGAAGAGAGGTTCGGCTTGGTTCCCGCGGTACCGGCCGGCAACAACAATCCACCTGCGGTGCTTTCGGAAAGGTACTCAGCGCGCAACGCCACCTTGTCGCCGCTTCCCAATGTATGGAATGCATAGCCGGTGACACCGCTTGCCGTGTAGTTCTCGTTTCCGCCGCGCTTGCCGGAAACCGCAGAAGCGTCGAGCGCCAACGACGTCGATTCGCTCAACGTTTTGTTGTAAACGAGATTGAGGATGTTCTTGGGGCGTTCAGCACCGGCGACGGTGTCCCTGGCAAATGCGCCATTGACATAAACCGACGCGGTCGATCCCAGGGTTTTCGAATATTGGAAGCCGACTCCAGGAGTCGAGTTTCCATTCGAGTCAACACCACTGTAGCGATTGAATGCCAACCCGGTGAAAGTCGCTCCGCCACCCAGGGGAATCGAAGCTCGGAAACCTGCGTGGTAGAAGGGCTGCAATTGACCGAAATGGAAGCTCTTCGACAGGAACGAATTGGTTCCAACCGGAATGGTTTCGTACCCCACATGGGTGGGGAAGATACCGGCATCGAGAGTCAGTTCCTTGCCACCCATCTCGTGGACAACCCGACCATACGCCTCGTAGAACATGGTGGTGTTCGTATTTACACCCGGGGTGTTGAGGGGCAGACCCGCAACCACCGCGCCATCGACCATACGCACGGAGAATCCCGTGGGGCGCTCTTTCGTGGTGTCGCTGTAGACATGCAATTCACCGTAGTTCAAGGTGAACTGACCGGTCTGACGATTGAAGAAATAGGGGACCGTGTTGCTGAAGGGGCGATTGAAACTCGCGGTGTAGTTGAATTCGAGGGTCCCGCCAACCTTGACATCCTGGGCCAATGCCGGGAGAGCGATGAGGGAAAGGGCGGTTGCCGCCAGAGGGTAACGCATCTTTGGGAATCACTTTCTTGGGAATGCCGAATCTCATTGGGCCCGGGGGCTGTTGTTCGGCTGGGAATTGGGGGCGCACCGAATTCGCGATGCGCCCCACATCGGAAGACTGAGCGTGTTGATTACTCAGTCGGAGCGGGTTGCAGAAGCGGGGCCAAAGCCGCTCCTTGAGAGCCGGCTCCCGCGGTCAGTGAACCGCCGCCGCCCGCCACATAGCCCGTCTCTCCATGTTGGGTGACATCGAGTCCGGCCTCTTCCTCGTTGGCGGATACCGCGAGACCGCGGAACAGCACCTTGAGGATCAGCCCGATCACCAATGTCCCAACGATTGCGAGGGCGGCAGCCCAGAAGATGGACTGCAGTTGCGCGGACATCAGGGCCCCTCGGTCGTCAGGAACCAAAGAGTTGACTGCCTTGTCCGCAAAAATACCCGTCGCAACCGCACCCCAGATGCCGCCGAGACCGTGTACCGCGAAAACGTCGAGCGTATCGTCAAATTTCTGGATCTTGTTCTTGAGGCGAATCGCCGTGTAGCTGATCAGGGGGACAATCGCGCCGATGACGATCGCGCTGGTCGCAGTGACGAACCCGGAAGCGGGAGTGATCGCAACCAAGCCGGCGACTGCGCCTGAAGCGAAGCCCAGCGCGGTGGGTTGCTTCACCGTAATCCATTCGATCAACACCCAGACCAAACCCGCGGTTGCAGCGGCGATATGGGTCACCATGAACGCCGATCCCGCCAAGCCATTGCTCGCACCGGCCGAACCTGCGTTGAACCCAAACCAACCGAACCACAGAATGGCGGTACCGATCAGCGTCATCGGCAGATTGTGAGGACGGGTGTCCTCGTGACTGGACAGGCGACGCTTGCCGACCAGCATCGAGAGCACCAGGGCAGAAATACCGGAGGTCATGTGAATGACCGTTCCACCGGCAAAATCCAATGCTCCCAACTTGAAGAGCTTGCCACCCGGACCCCACACCATGTGGGCCATCGGTATGTAGACGATCAAATGCCACAAGGCGATGAAGACGCAGTACGCAGAAAACTTCATCCGATCGACGATGGCGCCGCTAATCAGGGCCGGCGTGATGATTGCAAACATCATCTGGAAGGCCATGAACACCTGATGCGGAATTGCCATCGCGGTGCCGTTCCACACGAAGGTCGTTTGCCCGACGCCCTTGAGGCCCGCGAAATCAAGGCCACCAACGATGTCCCCGGAACCCGGGGCGAAAGCAAGGCTGTATCCGACCAGCACCCAGAGAACCGAGATGATGGACATCGCGATCAAGCTCTGCATGATCACGTTCAATACGTTCTTGCTGCGGGTCATCCCAGCATAGAACAGCGCCAGACCTGGCGTCATGAACGCCACCAACGCCGTGGCAATCAGCATCCACGCGGTGTCCGCACCACTGAGTTCCGGCGCGGAGGCATTCTTGACAGCGCCGTCGTCACCCTTGATCGTCCCGTCGAACTTGGTGATCATGTCGGGGTGGGACAAGCCTGCGGGGTCGCCGACATTGGCCGGCGGGGCAGTGGAGGCCGCGGTCGCAACCGCGGACGGAGCAGCCGGGGCATCGACGGGGGCCGTCGGTTCTTGTGCCTGGACAGGCAATAGCAAAGCAAACCCGAGCGCAGCGGCGACTAGCACGCGGCGAACGAGCGTTTCCATTGAACGCATGAACCTGTTTCCTTCCTCTTGGAAGCCAAGACCGCGAGGGGTCTTCGTTGGACTTGGGAGTGTCCTTAATGTGTTTGCCGTTCTTGTGACGGCTTCTTCGATCGAGGTCGCAAATCCCGCGACCTTCGTCGTTTCAACCAACCATCCGATTGACCAATGTAAATGTTAGACGGCTTCGCCCCCGCGCTCGTTCGTGCGAATACGAATCGCATCCAACACCGGGGTGATGAAGATCTTTCCATCCCCGATTTCACCCGTCCGGGCAGAGGTCGCAATCGCATTGACGATCCGGTCGGACTCCGCGTCCTCGCAGACGATTTCGATCTTGATTTTTTGGATGAGATTCACGGTGTATTCGGCACCGCGGTAGTGTTGGGTGTATCCCTTCTGCTTACCGGATCCGCGAACTTCGGTCACCGTCATTCCGGTAACGCCCAATTCGTCGAGTGTCGCTTTGACCTCGTCGAGTCGCTGGGGGCGTATGACTGCCTCGATCTTGACCATATTCTCTCCTTCCAACAAAAAAACCACCGATACCGCGAACGGTAGGTGGCTAGTGTTTGTCGGAACTCCACGCCGTGGAGCCATCCGACACCCCGTCACCGTTCCCGTCCATCCGATTTTGAAGTCACCCGTCGTGACTCCCGATCGTCTCAACGCAACGGCGCGTTGTGATCGGCCGCATGGCCGATTCTCCGAAACCAGCGATCGCCGAAGGGCACCTCTTGGTTCCGGAATTTGCCGGAGTATATACCGGGTTGCGCCATTGGCGCAACCCGGATTTTGGCACTCGGTGTTAGAAGCGGAAAATCTGACCGATGGTCAATGTCCCTTGGTCTTTCTTCGCTGCGCCGACTCCCTTTTCGAACAGGAAATCGTTCGAGCGGTCG
>CAZYBA010000033.1:0-6618 GCA_964646105.1 uncultured Armatimonadia bacterium | reverse complement strand
GATATTCGAGAATGGTTCGGGAATTATCGGTTGCGCCGGGAAGATGGTACGCGAACGTGATTGACGTGAGGTTCGGCTTCAAGGCGGGAGTGAGTCCAGTCGGCAGCAACCCAGTGGTAGCGGAACCGGCAGCGACGTATTCACCGCGGATCGCAAATGCGCCACCGTTGCCCAAAGGACGGGTCAAGTAAGCGGCAATGCCGGTCGTGTTGACGTTGTCGTCCGCGAGGTCGCGTCCAACCCGAACGGTTCCGTCCAACGCAAACGTGGTGTCGTCCCCGAAGGTCCGCTTGTAGACCGCGTTGGCGACGGCGACGGAACGAACACCAGCCGGGGTAGCTTCGCGGCCGCTCGAAAGGTTGACGCGGAGATTCGCGTCCTCACCGACCGGGCGAGCATAGGAAATGCCCAGGGACAAATCCTTGGTGGCATCGTCGACCCGAGACAAGCCGTTCTGGACAATGCCGGTAAGGGACGAACCCTCACCCAACGTCACACTGGCGCGTGCACCTTTGCCGAGAATCGGCTGCAGATATTGAAAACTGAAACTGCGCGAATAAAAGTCACCGGCGCCAAGGCCCTCGATCCCGAACAGCGTTCGGAACTGCCCCGCTTCGATACGGAGGTCCCGACCACCGAACTGGCCGGCGACGATCCCGTACGCCTCGACGTTCGGGACTGTCGTCCCGGTCAGTCCCGTCAGGGCAGTCGCCACATTGCCGTCAATGAAGCGCAAGACAAATCCGGCGTTGCTTTTCGCAGACGGCTCTTGCGAGATCGAAAATTCGGACCGGTTGACCGAGAAATCGGCATCCCGACCATTGAACAGGTACCGGTTGGTACGTGTACCTGGCTTGTTGAAATTGTAGGTGTAGCCCAGTTCAAAACCGCCGGACACCTTGACATCGTCGGCGATAGCAACAGTAGTCGGCCCGAGAAGGGCGACAGCAGCCGCAACGGTCGAAATTCGGTTACGCATGGTAGCGATTTGCATCCTCCGGAAAATAAGGGTGGGGAAAACAGGCTCGAGGCAACCTTGCCGCAATTTTGGTAGGAACCAACCTTGATTCGGAAGCGCCTGCTCCCTGCCACCGTTGTGGTGCACCCCGTTCGCGCACACGGCGCATGCGGGGAGCATCCCGACAAGATTACTATTCCCGGTATCCCCGTGTCAAGCGGTATCAGGTTGACCGGAGGGGGGCAGCGTGGTAAAATCCGCGACGTTCCGATCAGCGTAAATCCTGCCTTGGCACCTGTCCGGTGCCCTGCTGATCCGAGGAAGGGACGTCTGTGCTTGACACTCTGAACTCCTACATTCCGGTGATGGTGATGGGCCTCGGTGCCACCGTGGTGGCGGCCGTCTTGATCGGATTGTCTTCGCTACTCGGGCCGCGCCGACCATCCCCGGCCAAGGTTTCGGCCTACGAATGCGGTGTGACGCCGGTCGGGTCGGCGCGTGAACGTTTCCCGATCAAATTTTACTTGACGGCGATGCTGTTCATCGTTTTCGACATTGAGACGATCTTCCTTTATCCGTGGGCAGTCACCTACCGTGACAGCGGCGCGATGATGTTTTTCAACCTTGCCGAAATGGCGGTCTTCGTAGCCATTCTGTTTGTCGGGTACGCCTACGTCTGGCGTCGAGGAGGATTGGAATGGGCGTAGAAACGGATCAGCCATTCGTTACGGCGTCGATGAACAAACTGGTCAATTGGGCTCGCCGCAATTCGTTGTGGCCCGCGACATTCGGCCTGGCGTGCTGTGCCATCGAAATGATGGCATCGACGGACTCCCGCTTCGATCTCGCCCGCTTCGGATCGGAAGCCTTCCGGGCGTCTCCGAGGCAGGCCGACATCATGATTGTTTCGGGTCGCGTTTGCAAGAAAATGGCGCCGGTATTGCGTCAGGTTTACGACCAAATGCCCGACCCGAAGTGGGTCATCGCGATGGGGGACTGCGCCAGCAACGGTGGTGTCTTCAACAACTACGCTGTCGTCCAGGGTGTCGATCAGATTGTCCCCGTCGACATTTATGTCCCGGGATGCCCTCCATCCCCGGACGCATTGATACACGCGATCATGGAACTGCAACGCAAGATCGATTCCGAGCGCTTCTCCGCGCGTTACTGAATCGAGTTCGAAGTCGGCACGCCCACGGGTCGCAATCGCCAGTTGCATCGATTCTCGCTGACTGATTCGGTCCAGAGCGGGTATGTTTCGGGTTCCACGGCCCGGTTTTCGCTCGCGCCTACACGTCGAACCTTCATGGATAACGATTGCGGGGTGAGCAGCAGTCTCGGTAACTGCGCGACGGGCGACGTAGGGCAATCTCCCCCTGACGCGGTGCCCCGTCAGCCGGCTGCCGGAAAGATTGTGATAAAATTCTCAAACTACCGGCGCCTCGCTTGGAGTGAGAACAGGAATCCTTAAATGGTTGACGTTGACGTTAGACTCGGACTTTCCGGATCTGATCTCGCCCTGCGCGCGCGCACCTGGAAAGCGGACCTTTCGCGACGGGGCGGTGATTCCATACCCGTCGAAAAAGTCCCCGAGTACGGCGTGATTTCCGCCTGTGTCGCGGAATCCGACACAATTCAGGCGAAGACTGCCCACGGGATCGACGTCTTGTATTGTCCTCCCCATTTGGTTGTTCCGATTCTCTCGGCATTGAAGGCGGATGCCGGATACGAATTGCTGTCCGACTTGTTTGCCATCGATACCTCAGGGTTGGGCGTTGAGCACGCATTCGAAATCGTCTATTCGTTGTTCCGCTTGGCCGATGCGCGCAGGTTGGTGGTCAAGGCGGTTATAAGCGACTCAGGGCAAGCGGTTCCGACGGCGTGCACGGTTTGGCCCGCCGCGAATTGGCCTGAACGCGAGATTTACGACATGTTTGGCATCGGGTTCGAAGGTCATCCGGACCTGCGGCGCATCCTGATGCCCGACGACTGGATTGGTCACCCGCTGCGGAAAGATTTTCCTCTCGGTGGCGAAGAAGTGGAATTCAGTCACAACGTTCGCCGTCAGTGAAACGATCGGGCGTTCGTCCTGCTGAATGGGGCCGGCGTGGTAACATCGTTCCCGGTCCGGAGTTGGCGCAGATTTCATGAGCACATTGATTACCGCAAAAGATCCCGTCGGAATCGAGTGGGAGCGCTCTGTCGACCCCGACAGCGGCGCGGAGACGATGACGATCAACATGGGCCCGTCCCACCCGTCAACCCACGGCGTTCTTCGCTTGGTCCTCGAGTTGGATGGTGAAACGGTTGTCCGGTGCACCCCGCACATCGGTTATCTCCATACGGGAATTGAAAAAACCATGGAGAACCTGAGCTATTACAAAGCGCTGGTTCTCACCGACAGAGAGGACTATCTGTCCAATCTCTGCAACAATCTGGCCTATTCCCTGGCGGTTGAGAAGCTGCTCGGGGTCGCCGTTCCCCCCAAGGCCCAGTACCTTCGTGTATTGCTCAACGAACTGGAGCGCATCGCTTCCCACATGTTGTGGCTTGGTACCCATGCCCTCGACATCGGCGCGATGAGCGTTTTCTTCTACACATGGCAGGACCGGGACCGCATCCTCGAGATCAAGGAACACCTCTCCGGTGTGCGGACCAAGACCAGCTGGATATGTCCTGGTGGTTTGCGAGGGGATGTTCCTACGGGGTGGATGCACCGCGTGTCGGAGTTTCTCGACGAGTTCCCTGCGCGGATCGAAATGTACGAGGGCTTGCTCACAAACAATCCGATCTGGATCGAGCGAACTCGCGGAATCGGCGTCCTTACCCGGCAAGATGCGTTGGACTTCGGCTTGACTGGTCCGGCTCTTCGTGCCTCCGGAGTCCCACTTGACCTGCGAAAGGCTGAACCGTACTCGCGCTACGAGGAGTTCGATTTCGACATTGCGGTCGGCGAGATTGGGGACGTTTACGACAGGTATCGTGTACGGATGGAGGAACTTCGTCAGTCACTTCGGATTTCGCGGCAGGCGTGGACCAAGGTTGACCGGATGCCGACGGGTTCGCCAATCCGAACAGCGGATCGCAAAGTGGCGCCGCCCCCGCGCGAGGAACTGGACACGTCGATGGAGGCATTGATCCATCACTTCAAGCTCTTCACCGAAGGTTACCACCCCCCGGTAGGCGAGGCCTTGGGGGCCGTTGAAGGGCCGCGTGGCGAGAAAGCCTACTATGTGGTCTCGGATGGGAGCAACAAACCGTATCGCGTTCGAATCAAGGGCCCGTCCTTCTACAACCTACAGGCGTTGCCGCGGATGTGCGAAGGTCGGATGGTTGCCGATGTTGTCGCGATGATCGGCTCGATTGATATTGTTCTTGGAGACATTGACCGCTGAGATTGGACCGGTGCGACAGCGAAATGGCACGATTCGACGACACAACGAAAAGCCGATTGGACATCTTGGTTTCGCGGTACCCAACTGCGAAGGCCGCTCTTTTGCCCGCCTTGTGGGTTGCCCAGGAAGTGTACGGGGGATGGTTGCCTCCCGAGGCGATGGAAGAGGTGGCGGACCATCTCGGATTGCCCGCGGCGGAGGTTGCCGGCGTCGCGACCTTCTACACGATGTACAACAAGGTCCCCATCGGCAATCACCATGTCGAGATCTGTCAAAATGTCTCCTGCATGGTTCTGGGTGCCGACCGGCTGATCGCCCACGCCGAGTCGGCGCTGGGTATTTCAGCGGGTCAAACCACGTCGGATGGGAAGTTCACGTTGGCCCGAGTGGAGTGCTTGGGAGCGTGCTGCAACGCGCCTGCCGTTCAAATCGGGGGCACGTATTATGAAAATGTCACACCGGAAGGTCTGGACCGCATTCTCGCGGGCCTGACAGATTCACCGAGCGAGGTATGCAACCCGCCTCAAGCCGCCATGCCTGAACAGACGCGATTCTAACCATGCTTGAACAACCCCAACTGCTCTATAAGCACCGGAACGTCCCCGGTATCGATCGCATCGACACGTACATCGCCCACGGTGGATACGAAGCATTCCGGAAGGCGTTGACGATGGATCCCGACGCATTGATCGAAGAGGTCAAATTGTCGGGGTTGCGTGGACGCGGGGGTGCAGGATTTCCCACCCACATCAAGTGGTCGGCGTTCCCCAAAAACCGTGACGTCGAGCACTATTTTATTATCAACGCCGATGAGGGGGAACCAGGGACCGCCAAAGACCGGGATCTGATGAACCACCTGCCGCACCTTCTCGTCGAGGGGTGTTTGTGCTCGATGGTCGGAGTACGCTCGTCCACCTGCTACATCTACATCCGCGGTGAATACATCGAACCTTGGCGCAAAGTCCAACGAGCCGTGAACGAAGCGTACGAGAAGGGCTTTTGCGGGGACAATGTACTTGGATCGGGGGTGAATTTTCACATTCATACCCACCTGGGAGCCGGTGCGTACGAGTGCGGTGAGGAATCCGCCCTTATGTCCAGTCTGATGGGCGAGAGAGGTATGCCACGGTTGAAGCCGCCGGCGGCTCCGCTGCCGATGGTGCGGGGCGTGTGGGAACGTCCGTCTGTAGTCAACAACGTCGAGACGGCGGCGACCATTCCGTCGATTGTCGAGTTGGGCGGAGCCAAGTACGCGGAAATTGGCTACGGTTCCCCTCGCTCCCGGGGGACGAAGTTGTTCTCGATTTCCGGGCATGTTGGCAAGCCGGGTATTTACGAGATCACGCTCGGCACACCCTTTAGAGAGATCCTGGAGATTGCAGGCGGCGTGCGTGCCGGGCACCGTCTGAAGACGTATATTCCGGGTGGTTCGTCAATGGGATTTGCCCCTCCTGAACCATTGGACTACCCCTTCGATTACGAGGGGGTTCCGCAAAACACCCAAACGCTTGGATTGGGTTCGGGTGGGCTGATCGTATTCGACGAGACCACCGACATGGTTGCGGTGACGAAGCGTTTGGTTGATTTTTACCATCACGAGTCCTGTGGGAAATGCACCCCCTGCCGGGAGGGATTGGACTGGTTGTCGAAGATCTTCGCGAGGATCGTGGAAGGTGGGGGTCGGGAAGCTGATTTGGACCTGATCTGGGACATTTGTGACAATATCCGTGGGAAGTCGTTCTGCGCTTTGGGTGAAGGAGCGATCTGGCCGGTCATGACAAGCCTACGATTGTTCCGCGACGAATACCTCGGTTACATCAGGACTGGGAAGTCGATCGTCGGGGCAGGCGTTTGAGCACAATGGTGGCCGGTGGTCGACTGCCCGGCGATTTTGGCCTCGTTGGATTGAGTAAAAATGGCTGAACAATCAACTTCAAATGTGACTCGCACGCCCCAGGAACAGATTGATGTCGCGAAGGTCACTGCGGATCACAAGGCTGCGGAGGCTTCGGGAGCCGAAATGGTGGCTTTGGTGGTCGACGGCATCGAGGTGAGTGTGCCGAAGGGGACACTCGTGATCGAGGCGGCATTCCGCGCCGGTTCGGACATCCCGTATTTTTGTTATCACCCGCGTCTCACGAGCGTCGGGGCATGCCGAATGTGCCTTGCCAGTGTGGAATTGGAAATGTTCGGCCAACGCCGCGCGTCAATCATGGCGACATGTACGATCCCTTGCAGCAACGGCATGGTGGTGCGGACCTCAAC
>CAZYBA010000032.1:14382-15404 GCA_964646105.1 uncultured Armatimonadia bacterium | reverse complement strand
GGGCGGCGGCATGGGTGGCATGGGCGGCGGCATGGGCGGCATGGGCGGCGGCATGGGCGGCATGGGCGGCGGCATGGGAATGGGTGGTTTTGGCGGAGGCCGGAACTTCTAATCAGTTTCCTTGGGGACCGTGAACCATCGGTGCGCGGTCCCGTGAACACAACAAAACACGGGATGGCGCGATAACAATGTGGAGGATTTGTATGCGTAAGCAGTCGCGGCGCGATCAGCGCAACGCACTGATGGCGGTCTGGGCGATGTCTGCCCCGATCGTGGCGATTCATCCGACCTGGGCTCAGGACGGCGCTGTTCCGGGCGGTACGGTGACCCTCGAGTTGAGGGACGCCCGTATGCAGGATGCGGTGACTGCGTTGACTGCCAAGAGCGGTCTGAACATTGTCATCGTGCCCGGCGCCTACCAGAATGTCACCCTCAAGTTGGCGGAACTTCCGGTCGACAAGGCGTTGCGTGCAATCGCCTCGGCTGCGGGAGCGGAATTGGAGGAAGCCGACGGCATCTTCTATCTGCGTCCCAAGGGCTCCAAGCCTGCCGAACCGAAGGTCGAGCCGGTGCCGGCTGTGGTGCCTTCCGCACCTGCGGTGGTCGCTCCGGTTTCCGGTCCTATGGTGTGGTCTCGGATCGAATTGAAGTTCATACCTCCGCGGTCGATGGTCGCGTTGCTGAAGAATCAGCAATCGGCGAACCTTCTGTACGAGGACACGCGTTTCGCTGAGCTGCAACCCCGCGTCTTGGGTGGTGCTCCTGCGCAATTCGCGTTGAATCCTGCAAATCCGCTTTCGGGTCCCGCCGCGCCGATTTCGGCGCCGGTCGCGACGCCGGTTCCCGGGGGAACGGGCAACCAAGGTAGCGATGGCGCGGGCCAACGCGGCGGCATGGGCGGCATGATGGGCGGCATGGGTGGCATGGGCGGCGGCATGGGCGGCATGGGCGGCGGCCACGGCGGCGGCCTCGGTGGTGGTTTCGGCAATCAGGGCGGCGGCCTTGGGCAAGGTGGGCAAGGC
>CAZYBA010000032.1:13360-14372 GCA_964646105.1 uncultured Armatimonadia bacterium | reverse complement strand
AGGGCGCGGTGATGCTGCGCGCGGCCCGGTCGGTGGGCAAGGCGGCGGCGGTGCATTGCTTCCGGAAGGAATCCGCAACATCATCGCGGGAGACGGCGACAATTCACTTGTCGTTCAAGGCAATGCCCAGGCCATTGAGGAACTCAAGTCGATCATTCGCTTCCTGGACGTTGCGCCGAAGCAGGTCATGATCAAGGCCGAGTTCGTGACAGTCAACATTTCCGATGCGCAGGGCTTCGGAATCGACTGGAAGATCACGCCGGCGGGCAATCTTGACATGAACATCGCGCCGACGACCTTCAACGCGGCGCCGAGTGTGACGATGGCCTATGCGTCGGGGAACGCGGTGGCGGCTCTGCGCGCTGCTGCGACGAAGAATACGTCGAATATTCTTCAGGCCCCGATGATCACCACGTCGAACAACCAACCGGCGACGATCCAGACGTTCCTGACGACCACGATCTTTGTCAACCAACAGGTCATTACGGCTTTCGGATCGTTCACGCAGACGTTGCCGATTCAGATTCCGGTTCAGAGCGGCTTGAACGTTACGCCCCATATCAATGGCGACGGAACGATCAGCATGTTCCTGACTCCGCAATTGTCATCGTTCCGTGTCGTTCCCGGTGTTGGTACCCAACCTGGTTTCGAAACGTCGACACAGTTCTTGACAACGTTCCGACGGTTGAAGACCGGCGAAACCATGGTGATTGGTGGTTTCATCACGAATCGCGAGGACAAGAACGAAACCCGTGTTCCCCTGTTGAGTGATCTTCCGATTATCGGAAATCTGTTCACGCAGCGTTCAAAGGCCTCCAACGGTCAAGAGATTCTGGTGTTCATCACCCCGACCATTCTCGAGGATCCGGGCAATGCCGGGGGCATCTCTCTCTAGTTCAACCGGTTTCAAGGTTGTGAAGGGGCTGGGATCCTTGGATCCCGGCCCCTTTTTCCTGCGGTACAATACCGGCATGGCCGCCGAGCGGACACAGGACATCGCGGGTCCGGTCCT
>CAZYBA010000032.1:8728-13350 GCA_964646105.1 uncultured Armatimonadia bacterium | reverse complement strand
CCCGGAAATGTCGTGCTGATTGGTTTCATGGGGTGTGGAAAAACCACCCTGGGTCGTCTTTTGGCGAAGAGGCTCAACGCGACTTTTGTGGATACAGACCGTCTGGTCGAGAGCGAGTTTGGTCCGATCCCGGCTCTTTTTGAGGCGCGGGGTGAGGCGTTCTTCCGGGATCGGGAATCGGAAGTGATCGATCGGGCCTGTACGGAAAGTGGATTGGTGATCGCCACAGGTGGAGGCGCTGTGTTGCGCCCGGCGAACTGCGAGGCCATGCGTTCAAGCGGATTGGTGATCTGGTTGACGGCTCGCGTCGACATCATAGTTTCGCGGACGTCCCGTCGCCGGCACTCCCGTCCGTTGTTGGACGTCTCCGATCCTCGTGAGCGTGTCTTGCGTCTGTTGGGGGAGCGGTCTCCCCTATATCGTGGCTGTTCCCACCGCATTGTGGACACAAGCGACCGTGCGCCGACCAGTGTGGTTCGGCATATGGTTCGGTTGGTGGAACAATGGGCGCATGACGTACCTTCGGTTGACGAGGTTCGTTAATGAGTGGAACGTGTAGTGTGTCGGTTTCGCTTCCGGGTGGACGCAGTTATCCGATTCATATTGGGCCGGGATTGGTCGGCTCGGAGTCTTTCGGTCCGTTTGGGTTTCCGCGCGTTGTCATTTTCGTGGATTCCCGGGTCCAGCGATGTGCGCCCGAGTGGATCCAGCGCGTGGTTCGTATGGTCTCGCACTCAGGTGCCGAGGTGGATTGTGTTCCTGTCCGTGTCGCCGAGTCGCGGAAGAACCTGGCTTCGGTCGAGGCATTGCTCTCTGCCTTGTACGGATTGGATCGGGTGGATCGGCACACGGTTCTGATGGCGGTCGGTGGTGGAGTACTCGGGGATATGGTCGGATTTGCGGCGGCAGTCTGGTTGCGTGGACTGCGTTTTGTTCAGGTGCCGACCACATTGCTTGCGATGGTTGATTCGAGTGTGGGCGGTAAGACAGGGGTTGATTTTTCAACGGGGAAAAATCTGGTGGGTGCATTCCACCAACCAGAATCGGTGTGGATCGATACCGATGTCCTGGGGTCGTTGCCCGTCCCGGAGATCCGATCGGGGTTGGCGGAAGTGGTTAAGTACGGGGTGATTCGGGAGCCGGATCTGTTGGATCGTTTGTCGTCGCTCTCGGTTCCGGCGCTGCGTCGAGATCCCTCTTCGGCGGTGTCGTTGATAGAGACTTCCTGCCGGATCAAGGCGGATGTCGTAGCGGGTGACGAGCGCGAGGAATCCGGATTGCGTGCCATATTGAATTTCGGGCACACGATCGGGCATGCGCTCGAGGGGTTGACGGCGTATCGTCGGTACCGGCATGGCGAGGCGGTTTCGATCGGTATGGTTGCGGCGGCCTGCATCGGCGAGGCGGCCGGAATCACCGACCCGTTGGTGTTGCGTGTGCTTCTGCCGCTTTTGGAAACATTGGGACTTCCGCGGTGGTTGCCGGAGGATATCGGCGATGATGCATTGGTGACAGCGTCGGCCAAGGACAAGAAATCGACCGGGTCGTCGTTGCGCTTTGCACTCGCGCGTCAATTGGGATCGGTCGAATTGCTCCCGGTTTCTACCGTGGATGTGGTGCGTGGGCTGAGGCACCATCGGTCGTTGAATCCGGGAGGCAGCCGGTGATCGCCGATACGGTTGTTTGCGGTTGGATTGTCTTGGTGGCGGTCTGGTTCTTTGCTCCGTATCTGGGGGTCGTTGCTCCGGAGCCGATCGGTCGTCTGGCCTATGTCTTGATCGTGATCGGATCGGTTCTCTCGGCGGGGGCCTTGTTGTTGCAACGTCGACGGACCGGCCCGGGCGGGGTGGACGCTGATGGGTGACGAAGAAGTGGCTCTGCCGCAGATTGCCGATCGTTACGATGTCCTGGATCGGATTGGGCAGGATTCCTTGTTTACGGAGTTCCGTGCACGGGACCGGGTTGAGAATCGCATTGTTCGTCTGCGCCTGTTGCGCGCCGATCTTGCGGAATCGGCTGCGTTGCTGGAGGCATTGCGTCGGGATTTGGGTGCTGTGTTCGCCCTGCAATCGCGATCGGTGGCGCGTATTCTCGACATCGGCGATGCGCCGCCTCCCTACCGGCTCTTCGTTGTGGAGGAGTTTTCGCGTTCCGTTGACTTGTCGGTTCAGTTGAATCGGTCGGGCCCGATGCGGTGGGAGTCGGCCGTGGAAGCCATGGTACCGGTGGCGGAAGCGTTGGTCTATGCGTTGGACCGCGGCATTGTCCACGGTACGCTCGCCCCGGAGCGGGTCGCGATGGATTCGTCACGCAATGTCTTGGTGCGTGGCTACGGTGAATCGGTGGCCATGTCGATGGCGCGTCGGCTGCGGGGTGAGGTGGGCGGTGGCCAGGCCGGATTGCCGCCGGAATGTCGTGGGGGGCGTCTGCCCGACCATCCGCTCCACGATATATGGATGTTCGGCGCGTTGTTTTATGCGTTGTTGTGCGGCCGGTCGGTGGGAGTGGAATCCGAATCGGGTGGCTCGGGCGTCGGCCCGGACCCGCGCTTGGTCAAGCCCGGGGTACCGGAGGCGGTTGCGGGCATTGTGATGAAGTGTCTGGCGGACGATCCGGCGGATCGTTATCCGAATCCTCGGCTGTTGCTCGGTGATTTGGGGCAGGTCTTGTCGGATTGGAAGGCGGGGGAATCCCTTGCATGGAATCCGCTGGCGCGTCCGCATACCGCCTTGTCTCATCCGGTACCATCGAACCGTTCCACGGGAGAACGTCCCCGGGTTGCACCGGGCCCCGGCTTGCGGGAGGAACCGATGAAATCGAGATCCGTGGATCCGGAGCAGGAGTCGCCTGAGCGTCGTCAAATGCGCTACCTGACGTTGGCGATGATTGTCAGCGCGGTATTGTTGGCGATTTCGGTGGGGGTGGTGGTTCGTTGGGTTCAGCCGTTCCTCGCGCCAGCTTCCGAGGTGTTGGTCCCGAATTTGGTTGGCTTGTCGGAGACCGAGGGGGCTGCGTTGGCCCGCGAGCGCGGTATTGCGATTCAGGTGGTGGATCGTCAATTCAGGGACGATCAACCGGAAGGTCGCATCTATCAGATGCGTGAAAAGGTCGGGGACCCGATGCGTCCTGGTCAACCGGTCGCCGTCTGGGTTTCGAAAGGTCCGGAGTTGGTGGACGTGCCGGACGTCACCCGGATGGGATTCGACAAGGCCAGGCAGATTTTGGAGTCGTCGGGTCTCAAGGTGGGAACCGTCACTCGAGTTTACGATTTCTCCGAGCCGTCGGGAAACGTGGTCGAGCAGTCCGGTTTGGCGGGTGAGCGAAAACCGCGTGGTACCGCGGTGAACTTGAACGTTTCGCGTGGCCCGGAACCCGAGCCGGTACCGGAGCCTGTCTCCGACCCGATTCCGGCAAAGCCTCCGGTCGATACGCCGAAGCCGCCCGATTCGTCGGAGGGTCTGGCACCTGGGGAACGTTTCCTGTCTATCCCGTACGAGGTGCCGTCGGATGGCAAGTCTCATCGGATTCGTGTGGATGTCGACGACGAGGACGGATTGCACACCGGTTACGATCAGGCTCACGAGCCAGGGGAATCGGTCAAGATCGAAGTGAAGGTCGTCGGGGCTAAGGCGACCATCCGTTTGTACGACAATGATGCGCTCAAGGGGACTGCCCAATGACCGTTCGCGATTGGCAAGTGGCACCATCGCTGTTGGCAGCGGATTTTGCGGATTTCGGAGGTGCGGTGCGCCGTTGTGTCGCCGCAGGGGTCGGTTGGTTCCACTTTGATGTCATGGACGGGCATTTTGTTCCGAATGTCACGTTCGGGCACGGGGTGATCGGTGCGTTGCGTCCCCATGCTCCGGACGCGGTATTTGATGTCCATCTGATGGTTTCCAACCCGGATGTTCATCTGGAGACCATTGCCGCTGCGGGAGCAAACGCGATCACGGTGCATGCCGAAGTGGTTCCGCATCTGCAGAGGACGTTGGCGTCCATCCGGGGGCTCGGTTGTCGAGCAGGGGTCGCGTTGAATCCGTCGACCGGCTTGGAATCCTTGCGTTATGTTCTGGACGACATCGATTTGGTGTTGGTGATGACGGTCAACCCGGGATTCGGGGGGCAGGCCTTTTTGTCGTCTGCGGCGCGCAAGGTTGCGGAGTTGTCGGCGTTGCGCGTGCAAGAGGGGCTTGGTTTCCGGATTGTGGTGGACGGCGGGGTGGATCCGCGCACCGCACCGGGTTTGTTGCGCGACGGTGCCGATGTTTTGGTCGCGGGCTCGTTTCTTTTCGGGCATCCCGAGGGAGTCGAAGGGGGACTGCGGGCGCTGCGTTCCTGTCTCGAGAGCGATCAGGCGGGTTCGTGAAGATTTTCCTCGGCGGGTTGTTCGTGCTGGTAATGGCGGTCCTGGTCTGGGGGTATCCCCGTCGTTACGGTGCACTTTCCGCGCGGTCCCGGCTGTTTCGGACCTCGGGGTTGGGGCTGCTGTTGCTGTTGATCGCGGTGGCGTTGGTCCAGGTGTCGTTGCCGCCGCTGGACGGAACGCGTCTCACGGCATTCCGGCATCTGGCGGTGTATTCGACTGGAATCTTCCTTGCGTTGTCGTTGGCGTGTTTGGCGGT
>CAZYBA010000032.1:0-8718 GCA_964646105.1 uncultured Armatimonadia bacterium | reverse complement strand
ATCCAGGAGATGGCACGTCCCCGTGGAGAACGTTCGGTCGAATGACCGCATGGTCCGACGACGAACGATTGTGGATGAAACGGGCGTTCGCGCTGGCGGTGCGGTCGCCGAGGACACATCCGAATCCCCGGGTTGGGGCGGTGTTGGTTCGTGACGGTGTATGTGTCGGGGAGGGGTGGCACTGCGGGATCGGCACGGACCATGCCGAGGCGATGGCGTTCAAGGCAGCGGGCGATTTGGCAACGGGTGCGACTTTGTTCGTTACCTTGGAGCCCTGCTCCCATCCGGTCCGTGCGGACGGAACCCTGCGGATTCCCTGTGCTTCGCGTTGTATGGATGCCGGGGTGGCGCGAGTGGTGGTGGCGATGGTCGACCCGGACCGGCAGGTTGCGGGTCGGGGACTGGCGCAATTGCGCGCGTCGGGGATCGAGGTGGACATCGGGTTGTACTCCGACCGCGTCGCGGCGCTGCTGCGTGGGTATTCGCACCAGCGTCGGACGGGATATCCGTTGTTGACGCACAAGGTGGCGATGACTTTGGACGGGAAGACAGCGGCGGTGGGAGGGGATTCGCGTTGGGTGACCGGGGCTTCGGCGCGGCGTGCGGTTCATCGTGCCCGCCGGCTTGCCGATGCGGTGGTCGTTGGTGTCGGAACCGTGTTGGCCGACGATCCGGCGTTGGATGTGCGTCTGCCGGGGGCGCTTCCCGTCCACAATCCGATCCCGGTGGTGCTCGACAGTGCGTTGCGGATTCCTGCCTCGGCCCGTGTTGTGCGTCCCGGTGCGGTGGTCGCCACGGTGGCGGGTGTTGCGGGCAGTGCGGAGCGGAACGGGCTGATTGAGCGCGGCGTTGAGATCTGGGAATTGCCTCCCGGGGGAGACGGCAGGGTGGATTTGCGTTCTTTGCGTTCCGCGATGGCGTCACGAGGATGGTGTGATGTTCTGTTGGAGGCGGGGGGGACGTTGGCGGAGGCGTTCCACGCGGCTGGCCTGATCGATCGAATGTGGGTTTTTGTGGCGCCCAAGGTGATCGGCGGCCGTGCAGCACCGACTCCGATGGATGGCTGTGGACTGTCCGGGTTGATTGCCGATGCCCACCGGTTGACGAACGTCCGGGTCCGGAGGTATGGTGACGACATCGCGATCGAGGGAGATATGGTTCGTTCGGAGTCGGACGACCTCTCCTGACGCGTTGTCGACGGGATGGTTTTGGGACGAATTTAGTTGAGGAAACCATGTTCACGGGGATAATCGAGTCCGTCGGCAAGGTGGTGGCCATGGATCGTGGCCACGGTGGAGTGCGTTTGACTGTTTCCGCGGGCAAGGTTTCCGAGGATGTCGCGCTCGGGGATTCGGTGGCGGTCAACGGCGTGTGTTTGACGGTAGTTGAGTTTGCGCCACCGCTGCTGTCCTTCGATGCGGTTCACGAAACAGTCCGTCGATCGTCCCTGGGAGACCTGCGAATCGGGTCATTGGTGAACCTGGAGCGTGCCTTGCCGATGGGGGGACGTCTCGGCGGGCATCTGGTCCAAGGGCATGTCGACTGCACCGGGCGTATCGCGTCCATTCGTCCGATCGGAGATTCCTGGATCGTGTATGTGGACGTGCCTCCGGAGACCATGCGTACCATGGTGACCAAGGGATCGGTCGCGCTCGATGGTATCTCGTTGACGATTGTGGAGGCGGCGGACCGTACATTTTCGGTGTCGGTCATTCCGCATACTTGGGCGAACACGACTCTGGCGGAAAAACGGGCCGGCGACATCGTGAATGTCGAATGTGACATCCTGGGCAAGTACGTCGAGAAGTTGTTGGGGGGGTGGATTGCCGGGGGAGGATCCCCCTCGCAGTTGCCGGGGCGTCACCAAGGGGTCACCATGGAACTGCTCGAGAGGTCCGGTTATGTGGGTGCGGAGGAGGACCGGTGGTAGGCGGTGACGAGCCGCGTATTGCTTTTTCCCGAATCGAGGATGCATTGGAGGCCCTTCGCCGGGGTGAACTGATCATCCTGGTGGACGATCAGGACCGGGAAAACGAGGGCGATTTCGTGATGGCGGCGGAGTTTGTCTCTGCCGAGGCGATCACACTGATGACTCGCGAGGGAAGCGGGATCATCACGGTGCCGATGCCCTCCGAGCAGCTGGATCATTTGGGTCTGGGCTTGATGGTCACCGAGAACACCGAGTCGATGCGTACTGCGTTCACGATCACGGTCGACGCGGCGGAAGGCACAACTACGGGAAGCAGTGCACTGGACCGTGCGGTCACCATGCGGCGTTTGGCGGACCCGAACGCGTGCCCGGAGGATTTCCTGCGGCCCGGTCATGTGAACCCGTTGCGGGCGCGCCGAGGCGGGGTGTTGAAGCGTCCCGGTCATACGGAAGCGGCAGTTGACCTGATGCGACTGGCGGGATTGTCTCCGGTTGGTGTGATTTCGGAGATCATGGGCGACGACGGCGAGATGCTGCGCCTTCCAGCGCTTGCCACCCTCGCGCAACGTCTTGGGATGCCGTTGGTGACGATTGCCGATTTGATCAAGCACCGTCGTCGCACGGAGAAATTGGTTCGGCGCATCGCGACCACCCGGATGCCGACGCGTTGGGGGGCATTTGTCGCCCATGCGTACCTGTCAGATGTGGACGACAACGAATATCTGGCATTGGTCTTGGGGGATGTGTCGGTCGGGCCGGTGCTGACGCGCATCCATAGTTCGTGTGTGACGGGCGACTTGTTGGGGTCGTTGCGATGCGATTGCGGCGATCAACTGCAGTTGGCGTTGCAACGGATTTCCGAAGCAGGTTCCGGCGTCTTGTTGTACATCGAACAGGAGGGGCGTGGCATTGGATTGGTCAACAAGATGCGCGCCTATGCACTGCAGGACGACGGTGTCGATACGGTGGATGCGAATCTGCGGCTGGGGTTCCCGGCGGATGCCCGGGATTACGGGATCGGCGCGCAGATTTTGGTGGATCTGGGGTTGCGGCAGCTGCGCTTGATGACCAACAATCCGTTGAAGCGCGATGGACTGGACGGGTTTGGACTGGAGATCGTGGAGCGTGTGCCGTTGCCGGTGGATCCCAACCCCCACAACGCGCGCTACATGGCGACCAAGCGCGATCGGATGGGTCACGAAACTCCGTAGCACCGTGGGGAACTTGGTGGAGTGACGCGCCGGTAAAAACAACAGCGCATGTCCTCCTACAGGAACTCCATCGATTGGTGGGACCCGGCTCTCGCGGGCCGGGTTTCTTTTTGCCTGGATTGCGGCTTGCGTCGACGCCCGAACTTGGTGGGGTCAGGCTTCGACGAGCGCGCGGAGTAGTCCTTTGCGGGCCTCTTGACGAAGTTTACGCAAGGCTTGCGCTTCGATTTGGCGGACGCGTTCCCGTGAGATATTGAGTTCTTCGCCGATTTGGGCGAGGACGCATCCGTCTTCGCCATCGAATCCGAAGCGCCGTCGCATGACGGTACGCTCCCGCTCGTCGAGGGAATCGAGGATTTTCGCAACGGCCTCGCGGACTTCGACATCCAGGAGTCGGTTTTGGGGATCGGGTGCGTTGCGGTCGGTGAGCAAAGCGCCCAAGGATGTGTTTTCTTCGTCACCAACCGGCAGGTCGAGGGAGATCGGCTCTTGGGTGGTGTTCATGAGCGACGTGATCTTGCGGACCGTTATTCCGGTGCGTTCGGCGAGTTGTTCGACCGTGGGATCGTCACCGGTCTCCCGGCGCAGGTCTGCGCGGGCGCGCTCGACTTTTCGCAGGGACTCGGAAACATGGGCCGGAAGGCGGATGGATTTCGCTTTGTTGTCGACGGCGCGACCGATCGCCTGGCGAATCCATTGGGTTGCGTAGGTGGAAAATCGGAAGCCACGGTCGGGGTCGAAGCGCTCGGCGGCGGTCATCAAACCGATGGAACCTTCTTGGACAAGGTCTTCAATCGGAATTCCGGACGCTCGGTACGCTTTGGCGATGGACACGACAAGGCGCATATTGCACTCGACCAAGCGATGCTTGGCCCGTGCCCCATCCAACCCGCCGTTGCGGGTGCGGATGGCGAGTTCAATTTCCTCCTGATGGGTCAGAAGGCTCGCCCGCGTCAATCGAGTCAAATAGGAATGCGCGTCGTCGCCGCGTGACTCCGATTGGGTAGTCGCTTCGCTGCGTGTCCGCACGGGAACACTACGCTGTCGCTCCATTGGCATTTGGCCCATGGTGTCGCCCTCGGGGAATGGTTTGATCGCTATTTCCCTTCATGGCGGGTTATCTCCTCCCCCGTGGATTCGCTTTTTTATTTTGGGAGTGGACGCTTCCCCAAACGTTTGGCTAGGCCCCGAAAAAGCGGACGACATCGGCCCGTCGGTCGGTCTTGGGGCAGGGCGGAAGGTCGGCGAGGAGTGTCTTCCCGTAGTCGCGTGTCCAGAGACGGGAGTCGAGCACGGCGACAACCCCACGGTCTTCGGTCGTGCGCAGGAGTCGTCCGAAACCTTGCCGGAGGCGCATGGATGCGGCGGGCAGGGCAAGTTCCCGGAACGGGTCGCGACCTTCGGCTTTGGCTTGCCGTGCGCGCGCCTTCTCGGGTGGCGAATCCGGCATGGCGAACGGAAGTTTGTCAATCACCACCAGCGAAAGCGCCGGGCCTGGTACATCGACCCCTTCCCAGAAGCTGCTGGTCCCGAGGAGGACGGCCGGTGAATGCGCGACAAAGGCCTCGATCAGTTTCGTGGGAGGAAGCGCCCCTTGGGCGAAGACCGGCCACGGGACATTGCCATCCAGGACGCGACGCGCCGCCTCGAGCATGCGGTGCGACGTGAACAGGACGAATGCCCTGCCGTTGCTGCAAAGCAGCAATTCACGGATTTCCTCGAGGGTCCAATCGGTACCCGCGGTTCCAGCCCCGGGTTCGGGTGAGTTGCGGGGAACATACAAGAGGCAATTCTTCTCGTAGTTGAACGGCGATCCTTGGCGCACCTCGACCGGAGCCAAAAGGACATCCGGGGAGTCGAACCCCAGTTGACGTCTTGGAATCTCGAATGTTCCGAGTGTGCTGAGGGTGGCCGAGACCAGGATCGAACGTGGAATCCGGCGGTGCAGCTGTTCCGCGAGCAGGCCGTCGACAGTAAACGGAGATCGCCGCAGTACGACCAATGGGGAGCCGTTGCGCTGCGACCTCACTTGGGCCCAGTGGAACGCATCGGGCGCGGGTTCATCGGGAAAAGTTTCTGCCAACAATGCCGCGGATCGGGTGGCACTGCGTGCCAAGCCAGCGGCTTGGTCCCGGGTGATCGAGTCGTCCGAATGGTCGCTGATCCGTACCAAGTCCCGGGCCAGCCGGTCGAGTTCCTGCCGCAGGGTGTCACGCAATGTGTTTGCGGCTTGGCGCGCCCCCGGTTCCGGGAGCAGTTCGTCAAGGAACATCTCCGTGCCCGAGGTTCGCACCAGAGGGGTGGTCCATTGGTGGTGGGCCGCTTCGACCGCGGCGAGGCGCATCGGATCGATTTCCGGATAACGTCGGCATCGGGCGAGCAGGCGTGGGACAGCGGCCGAAGTCCACTCGGTTCCGAATGCCCGCAGTGCGGCATCGTGCAAGTGGTGGGCTTCGTCGAACACCGCGGCGTCGCAATCCGGAAGCAGCGGAGTTGCGCCGGGGAGGGCAATCCGCAATTGCAGGTCGGCGAGGAACAGCGAGTGGTTGACCACCAACAATTGGGCGTCTTCGGCTTGGCGTTTGGCCCGGTAGTAGAAGCAGGCTTCCGCGTGTCGGCATTCCTTGCCCCGGCAGGAGTCCTGGGTGGATGTCAGATCGTAGATGTAGGGGACTTGAAACGGGAGCTCGTGGATGTCTCCGGTCGGGGTTTCGCGAGCCCAGCGAGCCAACGGCGTGAAATGTGGATCCGAGTTGATCCAGGGTTCCCGGCTGGCGGCATCCATCTCGTGTTGGCAGAGATAGTTGCGCCGGCCCTTGAAAACCGCCACTTGGATATCCGAGCCAAGCGCTTCGAGGATAGCGGGGATGTCGCGGTCGACCAGTTGGGATTGGAGGGCGAGGGTGTGTGTGGACACCACTGCCCGCTTGCCGGTCTTGCGACACCATTCGACAAGCGGGGTGAGGTAGGCGACGGTTTTCCCGACGCCGGTGCCGGCTTCGGCCAGGCACGGACGTCCTTGCTGCAGTGCGTCCGCAACCGCCTGGGCGACCGCAACCTGTTCGGCCCGGTGTCGAAAGCCGGGCAAGGTTTCGGCGAGTCGCCCCCGGGGACCGAGAAGTTTGCGACAGGCTGCGCTACCGGACGAATTGCGTTGCCGGGCATTTCGCCCCGGCGTTCCCACTCGGAATCAGCCGCCGAAATCGAGGCCGAGTATGTGGCAGCCGGAGTCGACATGGATGACTTCGCCTGTGATTCCGCGGCTCCAGTCCGAGCAAAGGAATGTGCAGCTGTCGCCGACTTCCTCGATGTCGGTCGCCTTGCGCAGCGGGGCGGTTTCCGGGATGCGGCGATACATGTCGCGGAAGCCCGAGATACCGAGCGCGGATGCGGTGAGTGTCATTCCGGGAGAGAGCGCGTTGACCCGGATCTTGGCCGGGCCGAGGTCGTTGGCAAGGTAGCGAACCGACGCCTCCAGTGCGGCCTTGGCGACTCCCATGACATTGTAGTTCTGAACAACACGTTCGCTGCCGAGGTAGCTCATCGTCACAATTGCCCCGCCCTCGGTCATGAGCGGTGCGGCGGCCTTGGCCGCGGTGACCAGCGTGTAGGCGGAGACATCCATCGCGAGACGGAAGCCTTCGGGCGACGTATCGGCGTATTGGCCGGAGAGTTCTTCCTTTTTCGCGAATGCGACCGCGTGCACCACAAAGTGAAGCGGGTTTCCGAGTTCAGCGATCGTGCGGTGGAGGGCCTCGACTTGATCCGGGTTGGTGAGGTCGCACGGGACAATTGCCTTGACTGCTCCGCCGAGTTGTGGAGCCAACGCCCGGACTTCCTTTTCCTCCCGTTCACCCAGGAACGTGAGAACCAACGACGCCCCTTCGCGGGCCAGGCTGCGGGCGCATCCCCATGCCATCGATCGTTCGTTACGAACTCCGTAGATCAGTCCGGTCTTGCCGTCGAGCAAACCCATTGAGAGAACCTCCGGCCCATTCTATCGCGAGGGTGCGATCGGGCTCGCACCCACGGGGCTGAATCCGGACTGCCGAACGTCTCCTTTCGCCGTGGATTGGCCGTGGTGCGGTGGGTAGCGCGAACGTCTCGGGGCAATCGTGACCATCGTCGCGGGTTGCCTTCGACGCATCGTGCTTTCCAGCAGCGAGCGCGCTCCGGGACGGGGCGGGCAATCTTCGGAAACGCCCGTCGCTGCACGTCGATCATCGGTTGGAAAGTCGGACGTCAGCCCTTCTTTGCCTTTGCAGGTGGCTTGACCGGTTGCGGCGCGGGGGAATCTCGAACCAGGATTTCGTAGTACACCACCGCCTTGCCGTCGGGACCACGGTTGTCGCCGGTGAAACGGATCAGATTGGCATTGACACTGGTCACAACAGGCGATGTGCGTTGCCCGCTGTTGTCGAGACGCCAAACCTCTACGGACCGTGGTGCACCGGCCCGGTCCAACTCAACGGTGATTCGCCCGTGCCGTGCCAGAAGAGGCCCGGTTCCCAGGTCTTCCAGCACCTTTCGTTCGGACGAGTAGAACCGTGCGCCGGTGTTCTGGACGTCGGTGACGTGGGCCAGCAGTAGGCGTGTGCTCTTGGCGACGGGTTGGTTGTCGAGCGATGTGATCCAGAACATGGCGTCACAGTCGCCAAACAGGGCGCTGACCGCACCGAATCGCAACGTTTCGGTTTCGGGACCGATTCCGATGATTGTCCTGGGGGTGATCAGCCGGAAGGTTCCCATGGCGCCGTCGAGGAAGACCTGATTGGTTTCGCTGTGCCTGCTGTCCGTTTCGAGATTGGTTTTGTTGGCGGCTGGAAGTCGGTTCTCATCGAGCATTCGGTCGATGGCGACGGCGCTGTTGGCGCCGGTCAGGCGTACTTCGTTGACACCGGCAGGCGGCAATGCGGCGGCGGTGCCGGAGATCCGGCGGCCCACACGGGTTACCCAGGCCATTTCCGGAAATCCGGATCCGACCGCATCGTTGGCGACCGCGGCGATGTCGGCGATGGACACGACATCGGACAGCGCCTGTGGTGCGGGCGCCTGGTCGCGTCTGAGGAATGTCAATGCCGCGATGCGTTCGGTGGCGAGGCGTGTCGGATCGACGGCGATATCGACGAAACGGACCGGTTGGCTGGCGATGCTGCTTTCAAGACTTGCGGCCCATTGGTCGGAGAACAGCGCGTCCCAATCCTGCAGCCCCGCCAGTGTGGCGGTGAGGATTGATTCTTCGTAGCGCCACGGGTTGAGTGTGGAAATCCCGTGTCCGGAGATCAGCATCGGCTTTCCGTAGAGTCGGTCCATCGCGATGCCTGTCGGACCGGAGAGGGAACTGCCTAGCAGGGAACGTCCGTCATCCCGGCTTCCCACCGGTGTCCGGTTGGCTTGTGCGAGAAACACGGGCGGGTCCCATTGGAAACGTCGCTCCACAACCGGCTCGTTGGCACGCGACAGAAGCGCGCTGTTGTCGGTTGCTCCTGCACCGAAACCGGTGACCAGGGCCCTCACTCCGAGTTCCTTGCGCAGAAAGGCGTCCATTTTCAGGAAAGCCTTGTTTTCGAGATCACG
>CAZYBA010000031.1:15768-15991 GCA_964646105.1 uncultured Armatimonadia bacterium | reverse complement strand
CGACGATGTGGAACGGGGCGCGGTGCTGTGCGCTCCGGGCAGTGTCGCCGCCACGCGGACGGTCGATGTCCAGCTGGACTTGCTCGCATCGGCCCCGCGTCCGCTGCGCCACCGCGACCGGGTCCGCTTGCATGTCGGGACGGGCGAAGTGCCGGCGCGGGTGCACCTGCTGGGGACCGACAAGTTGGAGCCGGGAACGAATCGTGCGGCGGCGCAGCTGCTC
>CAZYBA010000031.1:12832-15758 GCA_964646105.1 uncultured Armatimonadia bacterium | reverse complement strand
TCGACCCGAATCCGGCGCGGCGGTGGCGTCGTTCCGACAGCGACGCCAAGGCGCAGCTCGAGGCCCGCACCAGTGTCGACCATTCGGAGGCGGTGCTCGCGGCGCTGGCGGCACGCACCCAGGATTTTTCGGAAGCCGAACTGATCACCGCCACCGGACTGGATGTCGATGTCTTGAATGCCACTCTGGTCACGTTGGGGGCGGCCGGCCGGGTTGTGCGCCTGCGCGACGGCCACTGGCTTGGGGAGCGCAATCTCCAGCGGGTGCGGGAAACCGCGGTCCGGATCACGGCGGACCATCACCGCAAGTTTGCGCTGCAGCGGGCGATGCCGCGGGACGGGTTGCGGGTTCCGTTGTCGAAGGCGGCGGCGGTGCACGATTTTGTCGGTTTGGTGGAATGGCTGGTGGAGAGTGGCGTCTTGGTGGCGGAGCCCGGTGCCAAGGTGCGTCTTCCGGAGCAGGCCGTTGGGGGGCGGCCGGATTGGCGCAAGGCCGCGGACGAAATCGCGGCGGTGTACGACGCCGCGGGGTTCAATCCCCCGTACCCGAACGCGTTCGTGTTTCCCAAGGATGTCCCGGTTCCGGCCCTGCTGGCCGTTCTCGCCGACGAGGGCCGTTTGGCCAAGATCGGCGACAACCTCTGGATCAGCGCGGGTGCGTACCGGCAGGCTCTCGATGCATTGTCGCGCCTCTCGAAGTCCCCCGACGGAATCACAGTTGCTTCGATGCGGGACGCCACGGGTTCGTCGCGCAAGATCATCCTGCCCTTGCTGGAGCACTTCGATTCCCAGCGCATCACCCGGCGGGTGGGCGAAAACCACCGGACCCTCGTGTCCCTGCCGGAGATGGGGGAGGGGTAGGGGGCCGCGACACAACTGTAGACCGCCCGCACCTGGAGAGCATCGCTCCCGCCGGCATCGGGCCTCGATCCCGAAACATACCGAGGGCTTGCAATGATCGTTTCAGGTGCCGCGGATGGCTCGGAATCGGACGGGTAAACACTCCACCCGATCTCCCATCGCCTCTCTTCCGGCATCCTGGAAGTATCACCTGCAGTATGATCCTTGCTATGGACGTTCCCGAGGGATTTCACAGGCACCCGAACGGTGGCGGGCTTGTCGCGGATACCGCCGATGTTGCCGAGACTGCCTATATCGGTCCAAGTGCAAAGGTCTACGACAATGCCAAGGTCTACGGCAGTGCCCGGGTCTACGACAATGCCAAGGTCTACGGCAGTGCCGAGGTCTACGAAGGTGCTGAGGTCTGCCACGATGCCGAGGTCTTCGACAATGCCGAGATCTGCCACGATGCCGAGGTCTACGGCAATGCCCGGGTCTACGGCAGTGCCCAGGTCTACGGTAATGCCCATGTCTACGGCTTTGCCGAGGTCTCCGGCAATGCCGAAGTCTACGACACTGCTAGGGTCTCCGACAGTTCCAAGGTCTACGGCAATGCCAAGGTCTTCGGCAATGCCGAGGTCTCCGGCAGTTCCGAGGTCTTTGGCCGTGCCAAGGTCTATGGCAATGTCCAGGTCTTCGGCAATGCCAAGGTCTTCGGCCGTGCCGTGGTCTTCGACGATGCCAAGGTCTACGGCAGTGCCAAGGTCTGCGGCATTGCCAAGGTCTACGGCAGTGCCGAGGTCTGCGGCTGGGCCTTTGTCTGCAACGAAGCCGAGGTCTTCGGCGATGCCCAGATCTACGGTTATGTCGGCGGCCGTGACGAGTGTGACGAGGACTAGGCAATAATCCTCTCTGAGCTGCGCTCGGCCTCGATGCGGGCGGCACGTTCGCGAACCGATCGCACGGTGGTGCTGTTCCATGAGTCTCCGCCTCGGGCGGATTTCACACCGCGGCGGATCAGTTCCTGCGCGATCTGGTATTGGCTCATGCCCCGGGCGGCGAGGTGCTCGATGATCGGTGCCGTGTTCAAGGCGAAAGCATCGGCCTTCGAGCGCATCACCGCGGCGGTGGCGATGCCACCTCGGGTGGGATCGGGGCTCCCGAGTTTAAATCCCTGGGCCTTCGTGGCGGCGAGGGCTTTCTTCGTGCGTTCGGAAATCCGCCGGCCCTCCCTACCGGCGAACATCGCGTACATCTGGAGCATGGTGTTATCCGCCTCGGGGTAATCAGTTCGCCCCCACCCCCGCCGCGGTATGCTGAACCGGATGGGCGGCGCCACAAAATCCCGAACCGAACCCGCCCCGGGAACCGCCTCCCGGCGCTGGCGACTGTTTGTCGACACCGGCGGAACGTTCACCGATTGCCTCGCACTCGACCCCGACGGCAACCTCCACCGCGCCAAGGTCCTCTCGAGCGGCATTGTCCGAAACATTGGCCGCGATGGCCGGGTCGAGACCCACCCAACCGGACTCGAAGCCCCCCTGCTCGCCGCACACCAAGTGACCGGCACCCCGATCGGAAGCCCCCTCCCGCCCTGCGAAATCCGGCTCGCCACCACCAAGGGCACCAACGCTCTCCTCACCCGCTCGTTCCCGCCGCCGGTCCTGGTCACCAACCGCGGCCTCGGCGATGTCGCCCGCATCGGCACCCAACAACGTCCCCACCTCTTCGCCCGCACCATCCAAACCCCCGCACCCCTCCACGGGCCGGTGCTCGAGATCGATTTCCGACGCGGCGCCGACGGCACACTGCTCGCGCCCCTCGACATCGAAACCCTCCGCGAAGACGCCAAAGTGTTGGCGCAATCCGGCCACACCACCGCCGCGGTGTCCCTCATCCACGGCTGGCGCCACCCCGACGACGAAACAATCGTCGCGCAGATCCTCCGCGACGCCGGATTCACGCGGATCTCCACCGGCTCGCAGCGCGCGCCGTTCATCCACCTGCTCTCGCGGACCCAAACCGCGGTGGTGGACGCCGCCGGGGGCGTGACCCCGACGCCGAGGTAGGAGAGCGCGCTCGCGGCG
>CAZYBA010000031.1:9567-12822 GCA_964646105.1 uncultured Armatimonadia bacterium | reverse complement strand
GACGCGGCCCTGGCGCCGGTGATGGAAACCTATCTCGATCGGGTCGCGGCCGGCCTGCCTCCCGGCACAACGATGCTGGTCAGCACCAGCGCGGGCGGACTGGTCCCGCGCGCCGCATTCCACCCCAAGGACAGCCTGCTCTCCGGTCCCGCCGGCGGAGTGGTCGGCGCCGCGCACGCCGCCCAGCGCAGCGGGTTCCCACGATGCATCGCCTTCGACATGGGCGGCACCAGCACCGATGTCGCCCGGATCGAGGGTGGCAACGCCGATCTGGTGTACGAACACGCGGTCGGGGACGCCAAATTGCTCGCTCCGGCGCTCGCGATCGAGTCGGTCGCGGCCGGCGGGGGCTCGATTTGCTCGGTCGATCCGCACGGACGACTTCGGGTCGGCCCCGAATCCGCCGGCGCCGATCCCGGACCCGCCTGCTACGGCATGGGCGGCCCGTTGACGGTCACCGATGTCAACCTGCTGCTCGGTCGCCTCGACCCGGCCGGCTTCGGGATTCCGGTCGCTCCGGACGCCGCCGAAACCGCATTCCAGACCCTCTCTGACGCGTTGACGGCCGCCGGGGTGCCCTGTCCCCCCCGGGAAGCCCTGCTGACCGGGTTGCTCGAGCTCGCCGACGAAGCAATGGCCGACGCGATCCGCTCGATCTCGGTGCGGCGTGGGGTCGACCCGCGCGACCACGCGTTGGTGGCCTTCGGCGGCGCCGGGGGCCTGCACGCCGCCGGGGTCGCGTCCCGGCTCGGAATCCGCACCGTCCTGGTCCCGCCGGACGCCGGACTCCTTTCCGCCTGGGGCCTGGCGCACGCCGATGTCCAGCGGCATGCCGAAGCGCAGGTGCTGGCCCCGCTCGCCCGCACCGATGTCGACAACATCCTGACCCGACTCGAAACCAACGCTCGGCAGCACTTGATCGACGAAGGCGCCGACGCGCAAAAAATCCGGATCGCACGGCGGGTGGTGCGGTTGCGCCTAACCGGCCAGGAGACCGCCCTCGATATCGACACCACCCCCGGCGAGGATTTGGAAACGCGGTTCCGCGCCGAATTCGCCCACCTGTACGGCTACCCGTGCCCGGACCGCGCCATCGAGGTCGAGTCGATCCGGGTGAGCGCCGCGCTGGCCGCCGAGGGGCTTCCGGTGGTGCCGGGCCCACGCGCCGGACTCGCACTCGGGGAAACAGTCCACGGCCCGAAAGTCCTCGCCGAAGCCCACGGCACGACATTCGTTCCCGCCTGTTGGAGCGCCCATGTCGACCCAACCGGCGCGCTGACCCCGTTCCGGGATTTGGAAACGTTCAGCACCCTAACTATTGGCGAGGAGACGGCTGGCGCAAGGGCGCCGGAGGTTGTTGGCGAAAACACGGTAACGAAATCCCAAACGCCTGAGGTCGCCGTCCAGCGGAACGAAGACGAGGCGACTTCAACGACTTCCCGATCCCGCGCGGAGGCGTTTCACAACGTTACCGAACAGACGTTAACGAATTCGCAAGACGTCACCGAGGCGTTTCCCGCTGCCGACGAAGAGACGTCAACGACTCCCCGATTCCGCGCGGAAGCGTTTCCCGATGCCAACGAAGAGACGTTGACACATTTTCAAGACGTCACCGAGGCGTTTCCCAATACCGACGCACGGGCGTCAACAACGTCTCGATCCAACGCGGAGACGGCAGACGTTGACGAAAAAACGTTGACACAGTCCCAAACGCCTGAGGTCGTCGTCCAGCGGAACGAAGACGAGGCGACGTCAACCACTTCCCGATCCCGCGTCCGCACCGCGCCGGACCCCGTGGAATTGGAGCTCTTCACCCGCCGTTTCGAGGCGATCGCCACCGACATGGGCGAGCTGCTGCGCCGCACATCGCTCAGTGTCAATGTGAAGGAACGGCTCGACTACTCGTGCGCGTTGCTCGGCCCCGACGGCAGCCTGGTGGCGACCGCCGCCCACATTCCGGTCCATCTCGGAGCACTCGGAGCCTGTGTCCGCCGCATCGCCGCCGCGTTCGACCCTGCTCCCGGCACCAATTGGGTGGTCAACCATCCGGCCTGGGGGGGCTCGCACCTACCCGACATCACCGTGGTCTCGCCGGTCCACGACCCCGACGGAATCCTGCTCGGCTGGGTGGCGTCCCGTGCCCACCACGCCGAAATCGGCGGGACCCGCCCCGGGTCCATGCCGCCGTCGGCCACCGCACTCGTCGAGGAAGGGGTGGTCCTGCCGCCCACGCCGTTCGACCACGACACCCTGCACGCGCTCCTGACCCGCGCCCCGTGGCCCACCCGCGCGCTCGCCGACAATGTCGCCGACCTCGATGCGCAGCGTGCCGCCAACCGGTACGGCGCCAGCGCACTGCGCGCACTCGCCCTTGCCCACGGCACCGAACGCATCCATCGTATCCAAGCCCGTTGCCAGGAACGCGGGCGCGATCTGGTCCAATCGGTCTTGCGCGGACTCGGTCCCGGCACCCGGCACGGCAGCGCCACCTGCGACGACGGTTGGTTGGTGCAGGTGCGGGTCGATGTCCACCCCGACGGTACCGCGGTGGTCGATTTCGACGGATCGTCCGGTCCCCACCCCGGCAACCGCAACACCCCACCGGCGGTGGTGCGCGCCGCAGTCCTTTTCGTCTTGCGGATGCTGGTCGATGTTCCGGTGCCCCTGAGCGACGGCCTACTCGCCCCGGTGGACATCCGTATTCCCGAAGGAACGTTCCTGAATCCGGATTTTCCCGAAGATCCGCGGCACTGCCCGGCGGTGGTGGGCGGCAACACCGAGGTCAGCCAAAAGGTGGCGGAGGCGCTGGTGGATGCGCTGGGGATTGCCGCCGATTCGCAGGGAACCATGAACAATGTGCTGTTCGGCAATTCCCGCTTCGGGTACTACGAGACCATCTGCGGGGGCGGGGGCGCCACGGTGGATGCGCCCGGTGCGTCCGCGGTCCACACCCACATGACCAATACGCGCATCACCGATCCGGAAATCCTGGAGACCCGTGCGCCGGTCCGGGTGCAGCGATTCGCGGTGCGTCGTGGTTCGGGCGGTCCGGGATTGCAACGCGGCGGGGACGGCATTGTGCGGGAACTGGTGTTCTTGGAGCCGTTGGCGGTTTCGGTGCTGGCCGGGGGACGTCGTGTGGCGCCGCGGGGACGCGCCGGGGGCGGGGACGGTGCCGTCGGGCGTCATGTGCTGCACCGTTCAGGGCCCGGGGACAAGGGAAGGCGCCCGGCGCAACCGGCCGACAACCGATCA
>CAZYBA010000031.1:1256-9467 GCA_964646105.1 uncultured Armatimonadia bacterium | reverse complement strand
TTCAGGGCCCGGGGACAAGGGAAGGCGCCCGGCGCAACCGGCCGACAACCGATCAGCCGGGACGGCCCACCGCAATCACATGCCGCTGCGTCCGGAAATACAACACCCCGCGCGCAATCGCCGGGGTCGCCAGACACGGCTCTCCCAAAATGCCGCCGCCCACCATCCGGAATGTTCGCCCGGCCTCGATCGCCAGCACATCCCCCTCCTCCGACGTGAAGAAGATCCGACCGTCCCCCGCCACCGCGGACGCCGTAAACCCCGACCGCCCCGAACCCAGACGCGCCGAGTACAACTCCTTGCCGGTCTCCGGAACATAACACCCCAACACACCGTTGTCGCGACACACATGCAACAGCCCGCGGTACGCGATCGGGGTCTGCATATACGCCCCGCCACGGCTGCGCTCCCACACCAAACCCGTCGCAAGTGGCTTGCCCGCCAATCGGGTCAGGTCGCCTGTCGCATCCCCACGCACCGCCAAGATCGGCGACTCGTTCCCATGCGAATTCGTGATCACCACCAAGTTGCCCGCAACCAACGGGGTCGGGACCGGAATGTCGCCGCCGCCGCGCATCCACCACCGACGTTCCCCCGTGGCGAGCGCATACCCCGCAATCTCCTTCCAGCCATTCACCACCACGGTCGCCGACGACCCGCTCCCCACCACGGCGGGCGTGCCCCAGGTCGGGACATCCTGACGCCCAGTGCGCCATACATCCTGCCCCGTGCGCAGGTCGAGCGCGGCAAGGAAACCACCCTTCTGAACATCGCACTGAACCAGGACCTTGTCCCCGACAATCACCGGCGAACTGGCAAACCCCCACTGCGCACTCGGGACCGCAAAATACCCCGCGTCCAAAACCCCCAAGTCGCGCTTCCATTTCAGGTTGCCGTCGGTGTCGGTGGCGTACAGCCCCTCGGACCCGAAGAACGCCACCACCGTCTTGCCGTCGGTGGCGACCGTCGGGTTGGCATGGGTGCCCTTGGTGTGACGTTGTATCCGTGGCACCCCACGGTGCAATTCGCGTGACCACAACTCCTTGCCGGATTTCCGGTCGAAACAAAGCAGCCGCCAGGACTGCTCCCCGGAATCCGCAGCCGGCCCGATGTCGCCGTAGAGGCCGATTCGCAACGACGACGCATCCGCGGCGCCGACCGCAGTGGTCACGTACACCCGCTCGCCGTAAATCACCGGGGACGAATGCCCGAGACCGGGTACCTTCGATTTCCAGAGGACACCGTCCCCCTTCTCGACATCCCAGACCTTCGGCAACGACCATCCGTCGGCCACACCGCTCGCCCCGTTGCCACGGAACTGCGGCCAGTTCGGATTCCCTTGCTTTCGCTGCATCGGCATCGTGTCCACCCTCCGCACCGATTCTTACCCAAATGCAACCCGATTGTCACCGACGTTCCACGCCGCGGCAGGGTTACCACCCGCAGGACTAATCCGGACGATTGCAGAAACGCCACCCATGGCTTTTTCCCGAATTGTCGCCACCGCCCCCGGGCGCTGCGGACTGGTCGGCAACCCCACCGACATGTACGGCGGATCCGTCCTTTCCTGCTCGCTGTCCGAACGGGCCACCTGCTCGTTGGACGCATCCGCGCACCTGATTGTCGAAGCGGACGACGGCACGCAACAGGCCATCGCGACAACCGACGACCTGGAGCCGCGCGGAGACCGTCTCGACCTTGCCAAAGCAGTCCTCAAGGGTATGGGAATCAGCCCGGCCGAGCACCAATTTCACCTGAAAACGTCCACCGACATCCCGATGCAGGCCGGTCTCGCCGGGTCGACCGCCCTCACCGCCGCCGTCTACGGGGCCGTGTCGCGCTGGATCGGACGTTCGGAATCGCCGCACCGGGTTGCGGAGTCGATCCGCGACATCGAGTACCGGGTCCTCGGAGTCATCTGCGGATTCCAAGACCAGTACATGGCGGTCTTCGGTGGTCTCAACTACCTCGATTTCCGCGACAAAGGCTCGCATATCGAACCCGAGGACCAACCGTTGGCGACCGTCGAGATGCTGGAAACCCTGGTGCCCGGGCCGTTGCCGCTGCTGCTCGCCCACACCGGAGTGAAGCACCACTCCGGCTCGGCCCACCGCCCGGTCCGGCTGCGCTGGCTCGAGGGAGATCCTGTGGTCCGCGGGGCGTACGACCACCTCCAACGTCTGGCACGCGACACCAAGGAAGCCCTGCTGAACGGCGATTGGGAAACCGTCGGCGCGGCGATGAACGAAAACATGGCCATCCAGCAGCGCCTCGGGGCGAGTGGGGACGCCTGCGACCGGTTGGCCGCGATCGCGCGCGAAAATGGAGCCACGGCGGCAAAACTCGCCGGCGCAGGGCAGGGCGGCACCATACTCGCCCTCACCCACGAGCCCGAGCGACTCGCCAATGCCCTCAAGGGCGCCGGCGCGGGGCGGATCCTGATTCCAAAACCATCCCGCGGCCTCGAAACCACCGTGTCGTAACTCCCGGAACATTGTCGCAACGGCGGGCCCCTTCCTGATCGTTCCACAATGGGCCGACGTCCCCCAAGCGGGTAAACGTCGGTCCATGCTGTTTCAAAGGTGCGGCTTTACGACTCTCCGGTCCGGGAAAACCAAGGACCGGGACCTGCACTGCCGTTCCCGGTCCTCCTCACACACAACCGTCAGCGCACCGCCTCGGACCCCACGGTTTCGGCCTGCCGATCGCGGCGCAGGACGGCGAGGCGCTCGGTGGACGCCAGCAAGTCCTCGACAGTGACCAAGTCCACCGGGGCTGCGGATTCCGTGTCGAAGAAGCTGCGCGCGAACCGGTCGCACGAGCCGCACACCGTGTTCGGCGGGGTGCCTTCCCGCGATGCCAGACGGTTGCGTCGGAATCGGTCGTTGTTCCAGATTTCACGGAACGGGGCCTCGAACAGATTCCCGTACGAATACTGTTCGCCAAACGGCGTACAACAGCCGAGTGTGATGTCGCCGGTCCAGGAAACGCGAAATTCCTCGCCCCAGTAGAAGCCGCAGGAGAACTTGCGGTGGGGATCGAGCCATTGCGGACTCCATTCGGGGAACGAGCGGCAGGCCATGTTGGTGCGTTGCAGCGCCGCACCGGCCGCCACCAATTCCGATCGGTAACTGCCCAGCGTCCGCCGGTTCTGGAAACCCCAGTCGTAGGTGGCGTAGGTCACGCAGTTGACATAGTCCACCCCGAGGTCGGCGGCGAGTTCGATGAACGCCGGCAGATCTCCCTCGTTGTCGTTGAGCATCACGAAATTGAGGCCCATGCGCGGGAAACGACGTCCGGATTCGCGACGCAGTTGAAGAAAACGGCGGATGTTGCCCAGCACACGGTCCCAGTTCCCGCCGCGGCGCACCTTCCGGTAAACTTCGCCCGTTCCCGCGTCCAGGCTGACGTTCAACTCGGTAAGTCCCGAGCGCAGCGCTTCCCGGATCATGTCGTCCCCGAGCAGCATGCCGTTCGTGTAGATCAGTACCTTGCACCACGGGCGGACGTTCCCCACGTGACGGACCGCGTCCCACAGGATCGGCGACATCAGCGGCTCCCCAAAGCCGTTCAGCGACAAGTGCAGGACATTGGGAAACTGATTCAGCAGGTGGGTGAATCCCGGCATGTCGAGTGAGCCCAGCTTGTAGGGGCGCAAGCCGAGCGAGCGCAGGCATTGCGTGCAGGCCAGGTTGCAACGATTGGTGAGTTCAATCTCCACACCGGGCGGATCGAAAGCCATGACTTCCGGTTGCCGCGCCGATTCCTGTTGCCACCCGACCGTATTCGCCATGACCGTCGGGTAGCGCAGCAGGCGCCAGTTGTCGTTCTCGTGCATCCAGCGCACGGCACGGATCAGCGACTTTGCCATAGCGCCCTCCGCAGTGTTGCCGCCCGCTTCTTGGTCTCGTCCCGTGCCACCGGACCCGCCGGCGCCGATGGGAACACACGTCGCCACGCCACATACCCGCGCAACGCAGTGCGCACCGCGACCCGCGGCGCCAAACCCAGCGCTGTGCGCACCATTTCCTTCCTGCCGGCACGTTTGGCAAGCCGCATCCGGAACGGAACGAGGGTTTCCATTCGGAACCACAACCGGGCCACGGTCAGATCAGCCCGCGACAGCGCGTAGGTGCGCATGGTGGCTGTGTAGCTGTTCCAGCCCTCGTACTGCATGGTGGGCTCGAGCAAGCCTTCCTCGATGGCGCGGTAGAAAAGCGGTGTCCCGGGGAACGGCGTCATGATGGTCGCCGAGCATTGGGCATCCAATTCGCGGGCGTATGCGATTGTGCGCTGCAGGCTGTTCCAGTCCTCCTCCGGGGCTCCCACCACAAACGATCCGAAGACCTTCATTCCCAGTTGGTCGCACAGGGCGATCTTGCCGCGCAGTTTGTCGTTGATGCGCACCTTCTGCCCGATGCTTTCCATACATGCTTCGTCGTTGCTCTCCACCCCGGTCAGCAATGTGGTGATTCCGGCCTGGCGCAGCAACCGGATATCGTCCTCGTCGCACATTTCGAGGCTCAGCTCGGCGGCGGCGCGCAGGCGGACCCCCGATTCCACGATGGCGCGGCACAGCGCCCGCATCTGGCGTTTGTCGTAACCGAAATTAGGGTCCCGGAAACGCACCTTGGTGATCCCGAACGTTCGATTCAGATACTGAAGATCCGCCACGACCCGCTCGGTGGCGTTGGCTCGGAACGGCCGGCCTTCGTGGACCATATACGGGCACATGGTGCAACCGATGGGGCAACCACGGGACGCCTGGACGAAAACTCCGCAATCCTCGGAACGTCCGGTCGGGCTGTAGCGGGCCGGGTCGAGCAGGTGCCAGGCAGGCCGCGGCAAATCGGCGAGTTTGCCGACCCGCACCCAGTTTTCAAACTGCCGGACCATGCCCGGGGAAAAGACCGATTCGGAATCGGGGCCGTCCCAGCCGGTCGGGTCGACAACGCCGGGAACGCGCAACCACGTGTCACCGGTGGCGGCGAGCATTCCCGGCACCACCGCTTCCGGTTCGCCGTAGACAATGGCGTCGACCCCCCGCGCCTCCCCGATCCAGTGCGGCAACGTGGTCATGATGGAATTGCCCAGCAGGAAAACAATCGTCTCCGGGTGACGTCGCTTGACCGCCTGAGCGAACGCGATGTCGTGGAGCAGCGACGGCATGGAAACCGCCACTCCGATCCAGACCCGTCCCCCCGCCCGGACAAACGGTTCGATCCGATTGTCGACCCCTTGCAGCGCCGTGTCTCCCGCCCAGCCTTCGAGCCCGATGTCGAGCAACGACACCGCGGCACCGGCCTGCTCCGCCACCGCCAACGTGTAGAGCAAATCCATGTGCGGAAGCATGCGACCCCGGGGATGTTTTTCGCGCCCCGATACCGTCTCCCACCACCGATCCACGCGTCGCTGCGGCACCGCCACCCCGATCCCCGCCGACTGGGTGCGTTGCATCGACACCCCCGGCAGATCCGGCGGGATCAACACCATAACTGTCTGCATTTCCTGAACTCCCATTTGCTCGTAAGCACTGTGCCGGCCAACATTGGGCCGGGAATTGTCCTGTCGGGGAGACAGGTGCCGTGTCCGTGTCACGGCGTGGAATCCCGGGACAGGGAGCGTTTGCGTCCAGACCGGACCACATTCCCCACCCTCCCGCGCCGGGTTGGATCCTAGGCGTTTTCGGGGACACCAGCCCCTGCGTTTCGGCACAATCGCCCCCAGACCGCAGCCGCGGCATCGGCGGCATGGGCGGGTGTGTAGCGTGCGCAAACCGTCGACCGCGCCGCTCGTCCCAGGGTGGCCCCCTTGTCGGGCAAGGCACGTACGCGACCGAGGGCCTGGGCGAGCGCGGACGACGAGCGGGGCGGCACCAGCAATCCGTCCCGGCCATCCGTCACAATCTCAGGCACCCCACCGGAGTCGCAGGCCACCACCGGCATCGCCATGGCCATCGCCTCCACGATCGCGAGTCCGAACGGCTCGTCGTGGGACGGGTGAACAAACACATCGCTGGCGTCGAGGTACGGCCGCACATCGTCTTGCCGTCCCGCAAGCACCAGTTGATCGGCCACTCCGCAGTCGGTGGCGAGCTGGCGCAACGCGTCGATCTCGCGGCGGGGTCCGGTTCCGACCACCAGGAAGAACGGCCGCCAACCACGCCGGGCCAGCAAGCCGAGCGCGGCCACCGTTTCGCGCTGGCCTTTCCACGGATTGATCCGCGCCACCTGGCAAAGAACCGTGGCATCGCGGGGAATGCCGTGTCGGGCGCGCACAAACCGTCCTGTCCCGCGCGCCATCGCCGGGTCGAAATGGACCGGATCCACCGCGTTGGGTACCACCGCGATCCGGTCGGACCCGATTCCCATTTCAATCAGTCCCCGTCGGACAGACTCGGAAACGGCGATCACCCGGGTTGCATTCGTCAGACCCCAGCGGGTGGCATGGGAGAGGTGGGTTCCGGGATTGGAGTGCATGTGAACCACCGACGCGATCCCGGCCCAACGTCCGATCAGAACTGCCGACAGCGCATCCCGCGGCCGGTCGGTCGCATGCACCACGTCGATGCGTTGCACACGGGCTTGCGCGGCCAATCGGACCAGATTCGCGAACCATTCACCCCCGGCCAGCACCGACCATCCCGCTCCCGCGATTCCCCGCCCGGGCACTCCGAGACCGGCCCAATCGAGGCGGTCGATCGGTAGGTCGGCCAGCTTGTCTTCCAGTGTCGCCCGGTCCTTGGCATGGCGGTTGGCCACCATCCGGGCATCGATACCCGATCGGGACGCGTGACGGAGCAAAGTCAGGTGAACGTCAACATCCGCACCCACCCGGTCGCGGGTGTTCACAAACAGGATTTTGGGCGAAATTCGGGTCGGCATGGGGACGATAAACCATGCCGAAAGGCGGTGATGGGGGCGTTTTGGCGAAACCCCGTATCACAATCCGTCATTGGACGGAGCGCCGGGACACCCTGGGCACCGACAAGCCGAACCATCGTGCGCGGCATCCACGCCAACGTGGTGTGTGAACCACCCTACGTGTTCGGGACGTCACCCGCACAACGCAGCATGCCGGGAAATCGCACTGATTTTCGGGGCAATCCACCGTTGACAGTCACCATCCGGAGTTTCCCGTTTCCCGGTGGGCAACGTTAAATCGTCAGCGGCTTGACCCAGAGCAGGCAGCCCGCCTCGCCCGGCGCGGCGCCTTCCGACGGCAGGAAAAACGTTCCCACAACCCGCGGTTTCGGGCCGGGAACCACGGTGGCGAACGGATTCGCCGACGCGGTGGAGCCGGCGTGGGTGCGCAGCGGAATCTCCACCGCCGCACGCACCGGGTCGTCGAGCAGCCAGCAACGCCAGCTTGCCCAGTCGTTCTTGCGCAACTGCCCCTCGTGCATCCACCAATTCCGGCCGCCGAGCCCCACCTTGCACCGTCCCCCGATGTTGCCCGCGACTCCCTTGGCTTCCAACGCGGTGTTGATGGCCCGATCCGGGGAAGCTACCCAATCCGCGGGTCCGCGCAGGAAGCCGCTCGCCGCCCGGTCGACGTCCCCGTTTTTGTAGTAATGGAAACGCAGCCGAACCACATCGCGTTCGATCCGCTCAATCGTGGGGGTGCCTTCGGCGGTCGGGGCCAACGTCCGGCCGAGGGTGGTCTCGGTCGAGAACCGTCCTCGCTCGAGTGCGGTCCGATCGGGATAACGTCGCACCCGGACAAAACAGGAGTCGGGCTCGTCATGCTCGTAGGCCAGCCAGAACGATCCGTCGGTGTGGGCCACCAGATGCCCTTGGCTGGCGTGGGTGTCGAGATCCACCACATGCTTCCAGTCAAGCAGGTCGCGGGAATGCACCAGGCGCAGGACAAACCGTTCCTTGCGCATCGCGTGAGCCACTCCGAGGAAGTCGGCCGGGCCGAGGGGCAGCACCTTGAGGCAGTCGAGGGTGGTCTTGGTGTCGTCCTTGAGGCCGTAGCGCCATGTGTCCGCCTTGGTGACATCCCCCAGCCAAGCGGCGGTTGTCTTGATCGGCTCTTCCATGTCAAAACCCTCCCGCCGGACCGCTGCCCCGTGCCGCCAACGGTTTCCAGCGCCCACCGTGCGAATTCAACGCCTGCTGGCGAACATAGAATCGCGCGCAGCGCAACATCAGAACCCTCCCGCCGGACCGCTGCCCCGTGCCGCCAACGGTTTCCAGCGCCCACCGT
>CAZYBA010000031.1:285-1156 GCA_964646105.1 uncultured Armatimonadia bacterium | reverse complement strand
GCGAATTCAACGCCTGCTGCCGAACGTGGGACGGAACGTAGCGTAACGTCAAACCGCAGCGACGTCGTCCGGAGCGATTCGGCAGGCTGCCGTGCACCAACCGGCCGTCGTGCAGGCTCATGGTCCCGGCCGCCAGCGGGAGATCCACCGCGCTCTGTTCCTCGGAATCGGTCAACATCAGTTCCTGATTGATGCTGAGCAGGTTGCCGTCCGACGACGCCGTGCCGTGGGTGCGCAACCCGCCGGCATGCGATCCGGGAACCACGCGCATGCAGCCGTTTTCGGTATCCGAATCGTCCACCGCCAGCCATGCCGTGATCGCGAGCGGGGGTTCAAGCCCCCAGTAGGTCGCGTCCTGATGCCACGCCACCCACTTGCCGTCGCCGCCGTACTTGCAGAAGAAATGGGTCGCGAGGAGCAGGAAATCGGGACCCAGCACCTCCTCAACGCGATCGAGAATCGCCGGTGCGAGGGCGGTTTCCATCAGGAATTCGTGGTCGAAATGCTGGTCGATCAGGCCGATCCGCATGGTCTCGCGCCCCACGCTTGCCTCGAGCGCGTCGACCTGGGCGCGGAACTGCGCCAAAGCCTCCGGGCCCAGAACCGGCAGCCCGTTCAGGTAGCCGTTTGCTTCGAAGAATCGCCGGCGCAGTTCGGGTGTCTGCGGTGCGTCCGGGGCTCGGTTGCTCAATGGGGTGCCTTTGGTTCGGACGACGAATCGCCGCAGGGTCCGCCGCCCACCGCATCGTCGAACCCGACCGGTTTGCCGTCCCAATCGAGGCATTCGTACCAATGGGAGACCTCGGCGCTGGCCTTGGGCACGTAGTGGCAGATGAACGCGCGTCGCCAGCGGTCGGCACTGGTGTTGGGG
>CAZYBA010000031.1:0-275 GCA_964646105.1 uncultured Armatimonadia bacterium | reverse complement strand
GAACAGGACATCTCCGGCGCCCAGCGGGACCGACACGGGAGCGAGTCCTGCGGGCGGTTCCACATGGTCCGACGTGAAATACTGCGACTTGTCGGCCTTTTCGGGGCAGGCGACGGCCAGGTCGCCGGTGCCGGGCACGCCCCGCATTCCGCCGTTTTCGTCGTCGGAGTCGTCGATCGCGAGCCACATCGCGCAGCAGGTGCCGGGGTGGACACGCAGGTAGAAGTTGTCTTGGTGCAGATCTTGCCCGCGAGCGCCCGGCGGCTTGAAGTAGA
>CAZYBA010000030.1:0-16045 GCA_964646105.1 uncultured Armatimonadia bacterium | reverse complement strand
CGCCGTTGGTCATGTTGAAACCCGACTGACCGGTCGGCCGCAGGAAGCGACGCAGGATTTTTGCCGCACGCTCGCCGTCCCCAAGCCGCGCCCAGAACCCAACCTTCCACGCGAGCGACCACCCGGTTCCCTCGTCGCCGCGGCGCTCCAGCGACACCCGTGCCGCCTTGGCCAACTCGGGAGTCGAGCGCGGGTCGATCTGGTTCGACGGATACAGACCGTACAAATGCGAGACGTGACGATGCCTGGGCTCCGGTTCGTCGTAATCCTGCTGCCACTCCTGAAGCTGGCCGTGGCGACCGATCTTGTGTTCCGGCAAGCGCGGCAGCAGATCCGCCAGGGTTTTGGCAAACTCCGGCTCGACGTTCAACAAGCCAGAGGCCGCAATGGTGTTGGTCAACAATTCCCGCACAATCTGGATATCGATCACCGGACCGGCGCAGGTGTGGGCCGTCTGGCCGTCGGGGGTGCGCAACGTGTTCTCCGGAGAGTTGGACGGCGCGGTCACCAGTTTGCCGAGACGCGGATCCTCCACCAGGAAGTCAACATAAAACAACGATGCTTCCCGCAGGATCGGCCAAACCTTCCGGAGGAAACGGACATCGCGCGTGAATTCGTAATGCTCCCAGAGGTGCTGGCAAAGCCAACCCGCCCCGTGGTTGCTCGAGCCCCAGCTGGCATGCTCCCCCGGCGCAGTGAAGCCCCACACATTCGTGATCACATGCGCCACCCAGCCCCGGGCGTCGTAGTACGCCTTCGCGGTCCTGCTGCCGGGCTCCACCAGCGTCGCGATGAAATCGAGCAGCGGCTCGTGGCATTCGGGAAGAGCAGTGGTCTCGGCCGGCCAGTAGTTCATCTGCACATTGATGTCTAGGTGGTAGTCGCCATTCCACGGGGTCTGCAGTTCCTCGGCCCAGATTCCCTGCAGATTGGCCGGCAACGCCACATCGTCGGCACCGCGCGACTTGCGTGACGACCCGATGAGCAAGTATCGGCCGTACTGGAACAGCAGGGCCGCGAGAGCGGGGTCTGGTTTTTCCTGCGCCGCGCGCAACCGGGCGGGAGTCGGGAGATCGTGACGCCCCGGCCCCAGATCAATCCCCATCCGATCGAACAAACTGCGGTGGTCGGCGACCTGGCGCTGCACCAGCCCCACCCACCCCCGGCGCTGGGCCGAGTCGAGGACCTTGCGCAAGTCCGGAAGCGCCTTGCGCCGAAAATCGGTTCCCGTGGCGATGAGGATGACAACCTCGGACGCGCCTTCGACCCGTGCCTTTCGGTCTACCACCGGCACCGACCGACCATCCGCGATCACCCGCACCTGCGCGCCAAACCGCATCCCCGCCCCGCCCTTGCCGTCAGGGAGTTGACCGGATAGCAGAAGGTCGTTGCCGGGTTCGAGGCTCGTCACCGCGCGCTCGGGTCGCGACAACCCCACCGTGAAGCGCAGCGCACCAGGGCGGTCCGCTGTTACCCGCATGGCCAGCACACGATCGGGGAAACTGGAGATCAACTCGCGCCGCACCCGGACCCCGTCGGCGACGAAATCGACCGTCGCCAGTCCCGAATCGAGGAAGAGTTCGCGCCGGTATCCGGAAAACGACGCCCCTTGCCACCCTTGGTGCTGGATTTCCAAGTTTCCGAGAATTTGGTAACAGCCGAACGGCACCCCGGCGCCATTTCCTTGGCCACTGCCCGCCCCTTGGCAGGTGAATGCCGCGTTCACACGCGCTTCGGCGTCCGCATTGCGACCCGCGAACAGCAGGCGACGGATCTCGGGAAGGGCCCGGGACGCCGCGGGGCGGTCGTTGTCGGCGGGACTGCCCGACCAGAGTGTCAGGTCGTTGAGAACCACCCGTTCGCTGGCCACCCCTCCGAAGAGCAGCCCCCCGGAGCGACCGTTGCCGACCGGCAGTGCTTCCAGAAAAGTCGTGGACGGTGTATCAAACCAAAGGGTGGGACGACGCCAAGGGACGTCCGGAAGATTGTTCGGAACCAGGGAATGGGTTGCCATGGGGGTGGGCACCTCGCGGAGGGAATCTGGGGCAATGATAGCATCCGGCACCGGGGGCAGTGTTTCCCCCTTCAACGGCCTGAAATTACCCGCGAAGTCGTTCCTCCCGTCAGGGTCGTGCCGAACACAGCCCGGCAACGGGTTCGCGAATCGTTGCCGGGAATCGGAAGCCGTCGCGAACTTCGGGAACGATGCGGTGATAAAGCCACCAATTCACCGCATTTTTTGCGGCGAATCGAGCCTTGTTCCCTTGGCCTTTCAGACGGGAACTGGCTTGGAGACACTGGCGCCAACGTCTCTCCGGATTCGGCGCCTATGCTCGCTCGCGCACTACCCCTACTTACCGCGCGACCGCTCGACATACATCGCGGCAATCCAGGCAGCGTCCCCGCTCACGATGCCGGCGATCCGGTCGAGCACACGCCCAACCGATCGGTCGGTTGCGTCGTCTCCCTTGCCGATCTCGGCCTCGGCCTTCTGCAACAGGTCCAGCGCCGCGACCAGGAACCGCCCCTTTCCGAGCGACGTTGACCGCTGTTCATTCGAAGTCCACAATTTATTGACCTGGTCGAACACCGTGTCCCAATCCGCTGAAGCCGCAGTAGCCGATACCTGGCGACGCTCCATCTGGCGCGCCGCCTGGGCCGCAACCGCCGCGTCCCGGGCCTTGGCCGCCTCCCAGTCGGAAAGCGAGGTCCCCTCCACCACACGCATCTTCAGGGTCGGCACTCCGCTCACCGCACGGAGCGCCCCTTCGATCTTGAGTTGGTTTTCACTCGAATTCACCGCCACATGCAGGCTGCCGTCCGCGGCCGGATCCATGCCCACCACGAAGACATCGCCTTCCCACGCCAGCGGCACCAGACGTTCGATGCCCCGATAAAACGCAGGCAGGAGCGCCACCTTTTTTGCCTGCTCCGAAGCCACCCGCCACACTTCCCGAATTCGTTCCGCCTGCATGATTCACTCCCCCGATCCGGTCCTACGGCGCAGCACGTTCCCGCCGGAAACGCCCCCGATGCTCCCCGGTTTTCCCAGCATCATAACACCCGACGCTCCGGTCCTTCGTGATAGGATTTTGACAAATGCCCGACTCTACCGAATCCACGGAAAACGTCCCCCAGACATCCCGAAAATCGCAACCGGCCCTCCCGCCATTCGACGATTCACGGGTCGTGAAGTATCAGGAAACCACCGGTTGGGAAGTCCTGCGCAAGGTCGCCGATCCGGTCGTCGAATTCGGGGCACCGCTCCGGGAGTTGGTCGCCGAAATGACCGACATCATGCACTGCGCCCACGGATGCGGACTTGCCGCACCCCAGATCGGAACGTCGATTCGACTCGCCATCTACGATGCCGGCCACGGCGTGCAAGTACTGGTGAATCCCAAGATCCTGCGCGAGCGCGGCGAACAGTTCGAACCGGAGGAAGGCTGCCTCTCAATCCCGGGCCTGCGCGGCGTTGTGCGACGCCCCAACGTCATCACCGTCCGCGCCTGGGACACCGAGGGCAACGACCGCATCTTCAAGGCCACCGAATTCGAAGCGCGGGTCATCTGCCACGAAATGGACCACCTCGACGGAGTCCTGTTCATCGACAAGGCCGACCCGAAAACCCTCCACATGCTCACCGCCGAGGAACGCGCCGCCGAAGATTCCCCGGCCGAATAAACCCGTGCGCATTGTCTTCTTCGGCACCTCTGCGTTCGCTGTACCGTCGCTCGAAGCACTGGTCGCGTCCGACTCGCACGCCGTGGCCGCCGTGGTCACCCAGCCAGATCGACCGTCCGGGCGCGGCATGGCCCTCGCGGAATCGCCTGTCAAGAGATGCGCGCTGGCACATGGTATTCCCGTTCTCCAGCCCGAACGCGTGCGGCGCAAACCGTTTCCCGAAACCCTCCGAAACCTCCAGCCCGACGTTCTGGTGGTGGTCTCGTTCGGACAAATCATCCCCCAGGCGGTGCTCGATCTCGCCCCCCACGGCGGTGTCAATGTCCACGCGTCGCTGCTGCCCCGCTGGCGCGGAGCCGCCCCCATCCACCGCGCCATCGAAGCCGGCGATCCCGAGACCGGTGTCGCCACCATGCGCATGGAGGCCACTCTAGACACCGGCCCGGTCTACCGCGAGCAGCGCATCCCGATCGGCCCGTCCGACACCACCGGCAGCCTTGAACCCGTCCTCGCCGACCGCGGGGCGGCATTGCTGGTCGCAACCCTCGACGACCTCGCAAACAACTCAGCCGTCGAGCGCCCTCAATCGGAAGACGGCATGACCTACGCCCGGCAGATCGACCGTACCGACACGCTCCTCGATCCCATCGAGCGCACGGCCTCCCAACTCGACTGCCAAATCCGCGCATTCGCACCACGCCCGGGGACATTCCTTCGTCTGGGCGAACGGGATGTGAAAGTAATCGAAGCAGTTCCCGAGCCCGGTTCCGGCACGCCCGGATCGGTAGTCTCCGCAGGCAAGGACGGGATCCGGGTAGCCACCGACAACGGTATCCTGCGCCTGATCCGGGTCCAGCCCCCGGGGAAGCCGGCCATGGACGCCGCCGCGTACGCCAACGGCGCCCGTCTCACTCCGGGAGCCACTGCGCTAAGGCCCGAACTCGCCTGAGTCTTTCCGACACTGCACGTCGGAACTTGTCAACGTCAGGAAAGGCCCGCCGGGCACCAAGGACCGGACAGTTCTGCCGGCGACATTGATCCGCCACAGCTCTGTCACGACCGGATCAGACATTGCTCCGACATGGGATGATGTCAACTCCGGCCCGCCAAAAACGAAGGCCGAGACCGTTCTCCCGGCGACGCGGATTCGCCGCAGGTCCTGTCAACGCGTTACGGCGCGCTCGGCGAGAATGTCAACCACCCGGTCCAGTTCGGCCTCCGTGGTCGAGCGCCCCAGGCTGAAGCGCACCGACGAACGCGCCGCCGCCATCCCCATGCCGGTCGCCAGCAACACATGACTCGGTTCGATGCTCCCGGCCGCACACGCCGAGCCCGCCGACGCCGCCACCCCGTGGAAATCCAGCGCCAAGAGCAATGTCTCCGAATCAATCCCCGGAAGACGAACATTCGCATTGCCGGGCAACCGATCCACCGGGTCGCCGTTCAGACACGCCCCGGGAATCCGACCGGCCAGTTTCGCCACAAACGCATCCCGCAACGCGGATTGACGATTCGCCTCGCTGTCCCGCCACGTCGCCAACAACTCCACCGCCGCGCCGAAGCCGACAACCCCCGCGACGTTTTCCGTCCCCGGGCGACGTTCGCGCTCCTGCCCACCGCCGAAGTGCAATGCCTGCAACCGAACTCCACTGCGCACCGCGAGCACACCGACTCCCTTGGGACCGTAGATCTTGTGGGCGGAGACTGAAATCAGGTCGGCACCGGTCGATTCGAACGAGATCGACAGCGCCCCCAATGTCTGAACCGCATCGGTATGAAACAACGCCCCCACCGAATGGGCGACCTCGGCAATGCGCCGCACGGGATTGAACGTTCCCAGCTCATTGTTCGCATGCATCACTGACACCAATGCAGTCCGCTCGTCGACCGCCTCCGCGATGGCACTCGGGTCCACCCGCCCGTACCCATCGACCGGCAGCACCGTGCACCGGAATCCGAAGACCTTCTGCGCCGCGTGGCAAGCGTCCAGCACCGCATGATGCTCCGCCGCCGCAGTCACCACATGGTCGCGTCCGCGTTCACGAGCAGCCAGCAGAATCCCCAGCACCGCCAAGTTGTCGGACTCGGTGCCCCCGGACGTAAAGACGATCTCGGACGATTCGCACCGCAGCGCAGCCGCTATGGAATCCCGGGCTTTGTCGAGCGCGCGGCGTACCAGCTGGCCGGTGCGGTGTATCGACGACGGATTGCCATATTCCGGACCGAGGAACGGCAACATTGCGTCGCGGACCAAGGGGTCTATCGGAGTCGTGGCGGCATGGTCAAGGTAAACGGAAGCACGATTCACAACCTCAGTGTGGCGTCGCCGTCAACGCTTCGCAACCGTGCGAACCTCTCCCAGACAACCCACGACTGAGAATTCCCTGACAAATCCCCGGGCAAGTGCGTCCGCGATGGGAGATCCCCTCCCCCGCCCCCGGCACAGTACACTCGTCCCATGCTCTGGGATTCTTGGTTGCAACTCGGCGCCGCATTGGTGGTGCTCGTCGCCTACGCCCTAGCCCAATGGGGAGTCTGGTCGCAAAAAGGACCCGCGTTCCTGTGGTTCAACCTCGCGGGATCGATTGTCCTCGGCACCCTCGCTGCCCGTGAGAAGCAATGGGGGTTCCTGTTGATGGAAACCGTCTGGGGCTTGGTGACCGCCGGCAGCCTGATCGGTGTTCTCGTCCGCCGGCCTCGACAGCCCGAAGCGCCCTCCGCGACCTCCTGACAGTTCCCCCACAGGCACGCCCGCCGTTGCCGAGACCCTGTCCCGGGAACGTCAGTCCGATCGTTCTCAGGAGGACGCCGGAGGTTGGCCACTGGACGCCAACGCGGCCGCCCGCGACTCCAGATACGCCACATGCTGGTCGAACTGGCTCGGGTTCGCCGACTTGGCCCGCGCATCCTCGGGATCGGCCAATCCGTCCGCAGTCAGCCGTGCCAAGCTCTGGTCGAGATCCACCATTCCCTGGTTCGAAGCGGTCTGGATGACCGACGGCAGCTGGTAGGTCTTTCCTTCCCGGATCAGGTTGCGCACCGCACTCGTGGCCACCAGCACCTCGAACGCAGCGACGCGCCCGGCCCCGTCCGGCTTCTTCACCAGAACTTGCGAGACTATTCCCACCAGATTCACCGCCAACTGCACCCGAATCTGCTGCTGTTGATAGGTCGGGAAGACATCGATGATGCGGTCGATCGTCTGCACCGCATCGGTGGTGTGCAACGTGGCGAACACCAGGTGGCCGGTTTCGGCAGCTGTGATCGCGAGCGCCACCGTTTCCAAGTCCCGCATTTCCCCGATCAGGATGACGTCGGGGTCTTGACGCAGGACATGGCGCAAGGCTTCCGCAAAGCTTTGGGTGTCCGTTCCCAGTTCCCGCTGATTGATCAAGGACCGCTTGTCGGTGTAGACAAACTCGATCGGATCCTCGATGGCGATGATGTGCTCGGAACGTGTCTGGTTGATGTTGTGGATCATCGCCGCCAGTGTCGACGATTTCCCGCATCCGGTCGGTCCGGTGACCAGCACCAATCCGCGTGGAGCCTCGCACAAATCGGCGAGCACGTCCGGAGCTCCGATCGACTCCAACGAACGAATCTCGAAGGGAATCGCGCGTGCCACCAGGCCGATGGAGCCCTGTTGCTGGAATACATTGACACGGAACCGCGATACCCCCTTGATCTCATACGAGAAATCAAGTTCGAGATCCCGTTCGAAAACGGTGCGCTGGGTATGGGTCAGCAGGGAGTGGACCAACCGGGTGACGTCGGCGGCGGACAAGACCGCGGGGAATGTATCCACCGGAAGCAGATCGCCGTAGATGCGGAACAGCGGCCGGCTGTCGGCCTTGAGCACCAGGTCCGAACCATCCCGAGCCTTGATTTCACGGAGCAAATCCTCGACGCGGACACTCATCGGACATCCCCCCGGGTGGCGGAACCCGACGCCGCCGCCTCGATCGCCGCCTGTTGCAGTCGGTCGTAACGTTGCTGCAAGTGCAGCGGATTCGACGACTTGGCCATGGCATGGTCCATGGTCACGGTCCCGTCGAGGACCAATTTCAGCAAATACTGGTTGAGCGAGACCATGTTGTATTCCGACCCGGTTTCGATCATCGAGTAGATCTGATGGGTCTTGCCCTCCCGCAGCAACGCCCGGATGCCCGGGGTCGCGATCAGGATTTCGAAGGCCGGAACTCGACCGGGACGTCCGCTCAGTGGTAGCAGGGTTTGCGATACAACCGCCTGCAAGGTCACTGCCAACTGGGTCCGCACTTGCTGCTGCTGCTCGGCCGGGAAAACATCGATGATGCGGTCGATGGTCTGCGGAGCGTCGGTGGTATGCAGGGTCGCGAACACCAGGTGCCCGGTTTCCGCCGCCGTGATCGCCAGGGAGATGGTCTCGAGATCCCGCATCTCCCCCACCAGGATGACATCGGGAGCCTGGCGCATGACGTGCTTGAGCGCCCCGGAGAAACTGTGCGTGTCCTGTCCCACCTCACGCTGCTCGATCGCGGAGCGATTGTCCGTGTGCACAAACTCGATCGGGTCCTCGATGGTGACGATATGGCTGCGCTTGGTCCGGTTGATGTGGTCGATACAGGCCGCCAGTGTGGTCGACTTTCCCGATCCGGTGGGACCGGTCACCAAGACCAACCCTCTCGGCAGCAACGACAACCGCTTGAGGATGGGCGGCAACCCCATCTCGTCGATGGACTTGCACCGGGCCGGGATCAGGCGCATCACCCCACCCACCGAACCGCGTTGGCGCAGCACATTCACGCGGAAACGAGCCACCCCCGGAATCGCGTAACTCGAATCGAGTTCCAGTTCCTTCTCGAACTTCGCGATCTTCTCCGGGGACAGCAGACCGTACATCAGCCGCTGGGTATCGTCCGGAGCAAGGCGGGGCATCGGGAGCCGACGCAAGCGGCCGTGGATCCGTATGACCGGGGGCTCGTCCACACGCAAGTGAAGATCCGAGCCATCATGGTCGACCACCAGACGCAGCAGTTCCTCGATCGTGGGAAGTGTCTCCGTCGGAACAAATGAGGGAGCACTGGGGCGGGGCGGTGACGAGTCGGTTTCCACAACGAATCCTCCGTACCGATGGCGTTGCGGGAGTATAGCACCGAAGATGTTGCCCGAACGAAAATCCGCGGAAACTCAGCGATCGTGATTTTCAAGCCGTCTCCGATTTCGGAACGATCAGTCGTGGTTGGGAAGCCTGGGCAGATCGGGCTTGACGGCACGGTGATCCACCCGCTTGCCCTTTTCCATGCCACGGAATTCGCGGATGAACGCCACCAGGTTTCGGGCGCACGAATCCACCAAAACCTGCCCTTTGGCGGCCGTGGCTTCGGTCGGGGCACCGGATACTCCGGTCGGGGTAGCCGACGACGTCCACTGCACCAACTTCATCGGGCCCCAGCCTTTGGTAAGGTCGACGTTCAGGAATCGGCTGCCTTCCTTGCCCGCGGCACCGCCGTAGTGGTCCGAGGCCAACTCCATGCGCACCGCGGAAGGATCGAGGTGCAGATAGGCCGACGTTTCCATCTCGCATGCGTGCGCCGACCCGCCGAAGCCCGATGTCCGCACCGCCTCCCACTCTTCCTTCACCAAGTTGGTCCAGATCGTGGAAGCCACCATCGCATCGGTTTCGAGGGTCGCGCGACGCGCGATGAACTCGCACAGATGCTCGTTGGACCCATGTCCGTCGATGATCACAATCCGGTCGAAACCCGAATAGGCGACCGACTTGACAACGTCGACACAGTACTCGATGAAGTGGTGGTAGGTCACATGGATGGTGCCGGGGAAGTCCTGCGCGTGTTCGTTGTAACCATACGGAATCGTCGGCATCACCAGGATCTCGCGCGGTGCAAGATGGGCGGCGGCAAGGCACATTCCCCGTGCGAGAAAATTGTCCACATCCAGAGGCAGATGGTGGCCATGCTGCTCGGTGCTCCCGATGGGCAGCAACACGGTCTTCTTCGCCAGCACCGCGTCATTGATCTGCGGCCAAGTCAGCCGGTCGAAAAGAATCTCGTCGAGCGAATCCATGGAAACGTCTCCTCAATGCCCGGAATGTGCGGGCTCCACTCGGGCAACTCCACGCGGCGGTGGCGGCTGCGCCTAAATCTCCCGCGCGTACCTTGCCAATGCATCGGGGTCCGGTTCCACGCCAATCCCCGGCAGTTCCGGAATCGACAAAAGTCCGTCGCTGTCGAGACGGAACGCATTCCCCGATAAATCGTCGATGTACGGGGACGGCGTGATGTACTCGACATAGTTCGCGACCGGCATGGCCGACGCCAACTGCAAATCCGCCGCCAGCCCGAGCGCCGTGTTCCATCCGTGCGAGACCACCTGAACGCCGTGGTCGGCCGCGCTCCACGCGATTCTGCGCGCTTCCGACAGACCGCCGCATTTGGTCGTGTCCGGTTGGAGGATATCCACCGCGCCCCCCTCGATCCACGGCATGAATTCACGCCTTCGGACCAGTACCTCGCCGGTTGCGATGGGCACGGGAGAGTGGTCGCGCAATCGACGGTAATTCTCGATGTCGTCCGGAGGCAATGCTTCCTCGAACCACCCGACACCGTACTCGGCGAGCATTTGCGACGTGTTGAGAGCCCACTTGTACCCGTGGGGCCAGTACTGCTCCGAGCCGCCCGCATCCACGAATATCTCGACCGATTCGCCCACCGCTTCACGCGCGGTGCGAACCAGCAGGCGGTCCGTCGCCGAATCCACGCGACCGAAGGCGTTCCAGCCGATCTTGACCGCCCGGAACCCCCGCTCCATCACCGCTTCCAGCCGTCTTCGGAGCGTCTCCGGATCCGCAAAAAGGATTGAAGCGTAAGGTTTGATCCGGTCTCGGTAACGTCCCCCCATCAGACGCCCCACCGGTTGCCCGCAGGCTTTCCCGAACGCGTCCCAGAGCGCTATGTCGATTCCCGAGATCGTGTGCACAACGGCACCGCCACGGCCTTGCCAGAACGTACTCTGCAGCAGCTTTTCCGTCAACCGCTCCGGTTCGACGTCTTCACCGAGCAAGTACGGACGCAGCAGGCGGAGCGATGCGTCAACCAGGGAACCACTGGTGAAAACACTTCCCCAACCGCGAATACCGCTGTCGGTGTCGACTGCGACCAGGGTGTGGAGATCTTCCTCGGGGTCGTATCCCTGGGCCCAGCCCCCGTCGGGGGTGGCACCGGAAAGCGGAAATGCGCGGACGGCGACAACCTTCATGCGCTAGGGTTGCGCATCGGGTCTCGGGGTTCCTTCCCCCGCGGCAACCGGCCCGATCGCCTGCACAATGGCGTCGCGGTACGGTTCGAAACGCGCCGGCAAGCACAGCTTCGCGCCCAACGGCCCCGGCTCGTCGGCGTGCAGTCCCGGCTCACCGGTGGCGCAGACAAGCAGAATCCCGCCCGGCTCGTGAAACGACAATGTCTCGAACCACGGTTGCACCGAACGCTCGCAGGCCCAGCTGCGCGCTTCCAAACGCGCCTGCAATGCGTTCAAATCCTCGGGCCCGTCGACAAGCAGGGCCACATGATGCCACGTGCCGGAACCTGCGACCCCCTCGGGAGCCCCCGGCAAACCCGGATGCACCATCACTTGATTGTCAAGCGGATTGTCACCCGCGAAGAGAAATCCGGCCCCCGATCGCTTCAGCCCGACCACTTCCTCCAGGAACGCGATGGTGGCCCGCGGTTCGCAACTGGCCAGGACCGTACCGTGCAACTGCAACCCGGAGTCCGGCTCGGCCGACGCGATCAATCCCATGCCGAGGCCGTCGGGTCCGCAGAAAAACAACGTGTTTCCCGGCCCTTCCTTCGCCTCGACCCCTGCCTCGGCGAGACGCTGACGCCATTGGTCTCGACTTCCCGCCGGCGTCGACAACACCACCTGCACCGACTGCCCCACCCCAACCCGACCGTCCATGAAGCCGGTAGCCACAAAGAAATTCAGCAATGTTCCGGGACGGCCGTCGGGAGCGCCGTACATCAACCTCGCAACCGTCGGATCGTCGTCGGCCACCGTCCGCTTGACCAACGCCAAACCCAACACTTCCGTGCAAAACCAGTGCACCGCCTCCGCATCGGTCGCCAAAGCGGTTGCGAAATGAAAACTTCGAATCATCCAGTCACTCCAGAAGAAACCGCCCCAGACAAACGGCGCGTCGGCATTCGGCGAGGGAAAACGCAGCGGGGCAAACGGGACAAAGGCTCCGATGCCGGTGGGGATCGATTCAATGCCGGACAGGAAGACCCACGGCACCCTGAAGGGCATCGAGGGAGTCCACCGGCATCGGTCCCGCCAACGAGCGTACCACCAGCGTATGGCGCGCGTCCCGAAGATCGGACCGTTCCAGAACCACGGAGGATGTCAATGCCACCCGGGATTGCAGGTCGATCTCCGCAAGCATCTTTCCGTCGAGCGCAACCCCGATCCGTCCCCACGACGGCCCCTTCGGCAACCATAATCGAAACCCAGTCCCCCGGAAATTCCACTTGACACGTTCCCCGGCCCGTTGGCAGTGCGCAATCCGCCCCCACCGTCCCAGTGGACTCTCCCGGTCTTCGTAGTCGCCCTCGGCAACACCCGCTCCCGCGATCGCTTCGGTCCACAAGTGGGTCCAGACCCCCGGCCGGGGCTCGCATTCCAGAAGAAACCTCTCGACACGAACATGGGTCCGCGGTTCCAACCAGAACCCAACCGCCCCCTGCGAAAGCGGGCGATCCAGCTCGGCAACTCGTTTTCCATCCAGGACGATCGAGGAATTTCCGCCCGGTTCGCAACGAATCCCGATGGTGACGCGCGACGGCGTGTTTCCAGCCTCCCAGCGACCGGAACACTCGACACGCTCGAGATTCTCCGAACTGGCAATCCACTTCCATCCCGCGTCGTCGAGTTCCAGGGCCTGGTGCCGTGTTTTGACCCACGGGTGCGGTTCCCCGTCGGCGCGCCCGCGCGTCCCCAGGGGCGACTGCCAGCCCCAAACCACGCGCGCAGCCCCGCCTCGCCTTTCCAAGACCGCCTCGAGACCGAACGCCCCGCAATGGAAACGGGTTCGTGTGGCAGTGGACGCGCCGTGGGCGCTCAGCACGAAGCCGCGCGCCCTCAGCGGTTGCTTCCAAGGCCGCGACGCCGTGCGGATGGTTCCCTCACCGCCGGGAAAGGCGCGCGAAGGGAACAGGACATTCCACTCCCCACGACGGTCCACGAATCCGGCCAACGTCTGCCCCCAGATCCCCTCGCCCTCGGAAACCGTCGGTTCCGCATGCCAAAAGCTACCTTCCTGATACGGTTCCCAGGCGTCGCGAACATGGGCTTTCTCGATCGGGGCCCGCCACAGCAGCTGGTAATTCCGGTTCCGGCCGACCGAAGTCCGCGGGTCGTACACATACCCCTCGTGGGCGAACGCCGGGAACGATTCGACGGGCGCGGGCAACCAGTCGTCGCCCTCGAGGTCCTTGACCAGAGCCGGCTCCGACCAGGGTCCCTCGGGCTTCGGAGCGGTGCTCGCCACAAGTCCCCAGGCGAAATGCGGACCGGAATCGACGTCGGTCAAGAGCAACCAGTCGTTGCGACGACGAATCAGCGATGTCGCATACGGTCGACGGTAACGCGGATTGCCCGCCCGCCTGCGTTGCCACTCGCTGGTGCACAGGACCGGTTTCGGGAGGCGACGCCACGGACCTTCGGGATGGTCGGCCACCGCAATTCCCACCCCACCGTCCGCGCCCGGGCCGGGCTTGGACGCCGCCGCCCAGTCCGCATTGTCGTGAATCCAGTCGTACGCCAGAACGTAACGACCGGCGTCGTAGACCACAGCCACATCCGGCGCGACATTGGCCGGATGCGGGTCGCCGTCGAAACGGAAATCCGGGTCCCCGAACAACGCCCCGACCTCGCTCCACGCCCCCCCGCGGTTTGTCGACTTCCAGATCCGGCAATGCGTGGTTGGTCGCCCGGGCCCGATGTCGTAGCCCTCGAGGTAATAGCCGACATAGGCGTACCAATGGCGGGAGACCGGATCCTCGAACAGGAAACCGTTGACCGGCCATCGGAACGGGGCGGTGCCCCGCACGAACGGTCCATCCCCATGCCGGACAAAGTTGTCGTAGGACGGGTCGCCTAGGATCGGATGACGGTGCCAAATGTCGGCATGCCTGCCGAGCGCGAGATCATAACGTCCACGACGGCCGAGTCGGGGCATCCAAAGTTTCGGCCACATCGGATTCACTGCGTTGTCCACGGTCGGTATCATAACGGTCATGAGCGAATCCGCGCATCGGATGCGGCGTCTGCGGCGAACGTCCGGGTTGCGGCGACTGGTCCGGGAACCCTCCATCGAACCCGGTTCCCTGGTTTGGCCGCTTTTCGTCGACGAAAACATCGATTCCCCGAAGCCGGTGGCATCCATGCCGGGGGTCCAACGCCACACGCTTGCCAGTCTCGCGGACGCGGTGGGGCCGGCGGTGGACGCAGGAATCGGTGGGGTTCTCCTGTTCGGCTTGCCCGCGTCGAAAGATCACGAAGGCACATCGGCTTGGGATCCGGATGGCGTGGTGCCTCGGTCGGTGCGCGCGCTGCGGACTGCTTTCCCCAATCTGGTCATCGCAACCGATGTCTGCCTTTGCGAATACACCGACCACGGGCATTGCGGGTTGCTCGATTCCGTAGGAAATGTTGAAAACGATCCGACGGTCGAACGTTTGGTGCGGGTCGCACGCGCCCACGCGAACGCCGGCGCAGATATTGTCGCGCCGTCCGACATGATGGACGCACGAGTCGGGGCGATTCGCCGCGGCCTGGACAACTCGGGATCCCCCCAAACGGCTGTGCTCAGCTACGCGGTCAAATATGCGTCGGCGTTCTACGGGCCGTTCCGCGATGCCGCCGACTCCGCTCCGGCGTTCGGGGACCGCCGTGGTTACCAAATGGACCCGGGACGCGGTGTCCGGGAAGCACGCGCCGAGGCTCTCCTTGACATCGCCGAAGGCGCGGACATGGTGATGGTCAAGCCCGCGATGGCATACCTCGACATCATTTCGGCGGTCAGGCACGTTTGCGACGTCCCCGTGGCCGCATACATGGTGTCCGGCGAGTATGCCATGGTGAAGGCGGCCGCCGCGAACGGGTGGATCGACGAACGGCGGGTGGTGCTCGAAATGGTGCGCGGAGTCCACCGCGCCGGCGCAGACATCCTGCTGACTTACCATGCGCCCGATATTGCCCGATGGTGCCGGGCGGGAGACATCTGACTTGACCGTCCGGCGTCCCTGACTTCCGGGGCACCCTCCCCAATCCGAGCCAGACTCCGGCTCCGCCCCGCACGGTAGAACCAAACCGGCCAGCGCGTCGGGTTGAATCGCACCGCACAGACCCGGCTCGGAGCCAATCGCGACGCTGTGCCCGTGAATTATCCGGCCGAACGCACCACCATCCGTTGTACTGCCCGGTCTGGTAGGTCTCGTGTGTGTGCCGGCGGGTGATCGCAGGGAAACGTCGATTCGCCGTTACCGGCCGCGGTGCTGGGCGGTATACTGGTCGCGCCCCCTCCTGCTCCGCCATGCCCGCGTCCCTCCCTGCATTCGACCTGCGCTCCCTCGCGACCGCGGCACTGGACGTCCTTCTGGTTTGGTTTGTCCTGTACCGGCTGATCATCCTTGCGAAGGGCAGACGTGCATGGCCGATCCTGATCGGGCTGGGAGTTTTCTTTCTCCTGCTCCTCGCCTCGGATCGCCTTGGCCTGGTGACCCTCAACTGGATACTGCGTCAGTTTGTCCCGCTCGGTCCGGTCGCCATTGTCATCCTCTTCCTTCCCGAACTGCGCGATGTGCTCGAACGCCTTGGCCGACTGGAATTCTGGGGCGGCAGCGTGAGTGCGGTCAGGAAACCGGAAACCCCGGAAACCATCGAAGCGGTGGTGTCGGCGGCAACCCTCTTGTCGGCACACAAGACCGGGGCGTTGATTGTCATGTCGCGGGAGACCGGACTCGAGGACATTGCCGGCAGCGGAACCCCGATGGACAGCCGGGTGACCCCGGAGTTGCTCAACACCATTTTTCACCCGGGCACCCCGCTGCACGACGGTGCGGTGATTGTCCGGCAGGGACGTGTGGTTGCGGCAGGATGCACGTTGCCGCTCTCCGATGCGCCGAACATCGCCGCCAATGTCCACATGCGCCATCGCGCGGCAATGGGGGTTTCCGAGAACTCCGACGCGTTGGTGGTGGTCGTCTCTGAGGAAACCGGCACCATCTCGATCGCGCACGGCGGTCGGCTTATTCGCGGAATCAAGCCGGAAACCCTTCGGGAAAAACTGCAGGAAGGCTTTGGC
>CAZYBA010000029.1:15715-16223 GCA_964646105.1 uncultured Armatimonadia bacterium | reverse complement strand
CCCTGGCACCGCCCGGGCAGCCTCCCGAACCACTTCCGGCGCTGTCGCGGCGCCCGTCGCCGCACCGCTCACCACCACGGCGTCGGCGAGCCCACGCGCCACCGCATCCTTGGCCGCATCCGCCAATGTCTGGCTGCCGTCCCCGATCTGGGATGCATGCTTGACAAACACATCGGCCCAGACCGCGACATCGGCCCCCAGATGACGGCGAAGCAGTTGGACATCGCGCGCCAGTCCTTCCACAATTCCCTGGTCGGTGACCGCCGCCCCGACATACACATTGACCCGGATGAACTGCGCTCCCGTGGCATGGGCGATCGAAAGGGCGGAAAGACCGTCGTTGCGCAGGCAGTTCACGCCCAACGGAATCCCCGGCGCCGCTTCGCGCACCGCGAGCACGGCCCGGGTAAGCGCGGCAATCGTGATCGGAGGGACCGGGCCCTTCGCGAACGGCGCGTCGAAGAAATTCTCGATCATCAACGCATCGACGCCGCCGCCCGCCAGCGCG
>CAZYBA010000029.1:11555-15705 GCA_964646105.1 uncultured Armatimonadia bacterium | reverse complement strand
GACCGCCCGCTCAATAACGTCCGCGAGGGGTGCGGACGCGCGAACCGAGCCGGGCAGCGCGCCCAAATGGACCATGCCCACCAAGGGATGACGAGACCAGAACGCGGCGTCGAGGCCGCCGTAAGGATTGACGCTGTGCATGAAAACCACCGATCGACCGGGTGACGAAGCGCAGGGATTGTATCGCAGGCACAATTAACAGGACCTGCAAACGCAACAGGCCGACGGCAATCGCCGACGGCCTGCTCGTTCGGGTCGAAACCGGCTTCGTTCCGTCAAATCAGGCTGCCGCTTCCACGCGGCAGTCGAGCAGGAACGACGCCGGGGTCAGTTCATACGAACCGGGATGCCGCCTTGGGCGGCGGAACGCCACGCGGCTTCCGTGAGCTCGATGGTGCGCAGGCCGCACAGGGGCGGCGCACCCACCCCGTTCTCGCCACGGATCGCCCCGATGAAGTTCTCGTCAATGTTCTGGGTCGGCGGCAGGTTGGCGCCGTCCAACGTGGTCCGGTTGCCGTGCTCGTCCACCATGGTCAATTGGCCGTTCCGATAGAGGAACGCCCCCTTCTCGCACCAGATCGAGATGTCCTCGTGCCAGCCGATCACCGAGTCGCCGACCACGGAGATGTTGCCTTGTGCGCCGTTGGTGAAGCGTATGGCAAGCGCCGAGTCGATATCGACCGGCGTTCCCTTGTTGTCGCAGAACGCGCTGACATGCTCAACCGCGAGGCCGGTCATGTAGAGGATGATGTCCACCAGGTGCGAGCCCGAGTCGTTGAGCTGACCGCCGCCGGAGAGCTCCATGGTCTGGCGCCAGGTACCGGCGACCGCCTTCTTCCAGCCTTGGCACTGCAACGCCGAAACGAACGTCACCTGCCCGAACTTTCCGGAATGGATGGTGTCGTGCATGGCCTTGAACTGGCCCATCGAGTGGCGCTGGTACGCCAACGCGAACACCTTGGGATAGTTTTCCAGACGGGTCAGGAGCGCCTTGGCATGGTCGACCGAACAGACCATCGGCTTTTCGCACAGGATGTGCTTGCCGGCGTCCATCGCGTCGTTGACCTGGTCGTAGTGCTGGGTGTGCGGGGTAACAATAATGACCGCGTCGACATCCGGGCGGGCCAGGAGTTCCTTGTAGTCGGGCGTGGTCCAGGTGTCGGCCAGCGCGGGGAACTGGGTCTTGGTGGTCTTGAGTTGATCCGGGTTGGTGTCGCAGAGCGCGGTGAGGGTGACTCCCGGGATGCGCAAGAGCTGTCCGATGTGATGGCGGGCCATTCCGCCGGTGGCGATCATGCCGACGCGAACTTCCATGTGGTCGCGAAACCTTTCCAATCAGCCGTCAGGGCGTTGGACTGAGCCTTCTGCGCGCCGGATGCGTTTTCCTCCGGAAGAAACGTTACCGCGGCGAATCATCGTTGAACGTTTGCTCAGGCAATTTCGCGGACAGGAAAAATTGATCGTCGGCAGCATGTCACGCCGCGCGCGCGATCGCTGGTTCCGGCGCAAACCCCTTGCCGTCGTGGCTTCCCGTGGGCAATCATGCACCCATGGAGAGCATCACGATTTCGTTGCCCCAAGAGTTGCTCGAATTCATAGACCAGCAGGTTGCCCATCGGGGATACGGCGATCGCGGTTCCTTCATCGCGGAATTGATCCGGAACGAAAAGGACCGGTCAGGCCTCGAGACATTGCGGAACATGCTGCTCGAGGCGGCGAACTCACCCTCTTTCGGCCCGGTCGACCCGTCCTATTTTGACGATTTGCGTCAGTGGGTCCGGGAGTGCTCGCGCAGTCATGGGGAATCGTGAAAGAGTCCCTTTATCGAACCCACCTCCGCGGGCTCACTCACACAACAATGGCAACAATCCTTCGGCATTGACAGCGTCCCATGCCAATCCATCACGACCGTCCGGATTCGCTTCCCCCTCCACCGCCGCAAACTGCCGTCTGCCTGAATTGCGGCACCCCGCTCAACGGCCCATACTGCCACCGCTGCGGCCAAGAGGACACCGCAGCGCTCCCGACATTCGCGATGCTGGTCGCCGATCTCTGGGAGAACTTCGTCGCCGTCGACCGCAAACTGCTGCGAACGATCGGCATGCTGCTGTTCCAACCCGGCGCCGCCACCGCCGAACACCTGAGCGGACGACGATCCGCGACGGTCTCCCCGTACAAGATCTATTTCTGGACCACCGCACTGCTGGTGTTTGTCTTCTACCGGGGCTTTTTCATCGAAGACAAGAACCTGCTGGCAACCATCCCGGACGATTCCCCGCCTGCCAAACGCGCCGCGGAGCCCAAAACGGTTCGCGGCGAACCCCGGGAAGCCCTCGTCGGTCCGATCCGCATCGAACTCGACAACACACCGTCGGGCAAACCGTCGACCGCCGTGAAGGCCCCCCCGGAAGCCGCGGTGACGCAACCCGCAGCGATCCGCAATGTCGCCGACCTGCTCGACCGCCCCGTCACGTTTTTCGGGGAACGCATCGACCCGGCCAAATTGCCCCCGAGTGTCCCCGAATACGAAGCCGCCCAAGGTCAACTTGCCGAAACACAGCGCGACACACCATTGCGACGGTTCCTGTCGGTCAAGTGGATCCGGTTGCGCGACAATCCCGCCGACTTCCTCCGCAACCTGATCTACGGGTCGCTGCCCAACATCCTGCTGATCGCCGCACCCACCTGGGCTGTGCTCTTCCTGCCGTTTTTCCGTACCCCGCGGCGACGATTTGTCGAGCACTTGGTGTTCTCGCTGCACGCCCATACGGTGGGGATCTGGCTGATCCTGATCGGCTTGGTGGCGGCGGGCATGCACCGCTGGATGCCTGCCGCCCCGGAGGTCGATCTGGACTCCCTCCTGATCGCACTTACCCTGGTCGGCAGTGTCCACATGTTTCTCGCCGCCCGCCGTGTCTACAGCCTCTCCCCCTGGGCATTGCTCGCCCGCGGCGGATGCCTCAACGTCCTCTACGCGTTCCTGGCCGTATTCGCAATCCTGATCGGGCTGACTCTCACCTTCCTCTGGAACTTGATCGGCCTGTAGAAAGGCTCGTCGGCACACCGGAACGTCGTCGCCGTGCCATCTCCGAACCCGATCGCAACTCGAAACGGGAATCCGGTCTACGCACGCACCGTCGTTTCACACTAACCCAAACGTCTCATCGAACGGCTTCAGCAAACCGAAGGAACCAAAGCCAGGCGACGTCTACTCGCCCATCTCATCGGCCATCTCCGACAAGATCCGGACATAGCGCAGACGCCGCGCAAACCCGTCCCCACGCACCCCCTCGGCGTCCCAAATCTCGGAGAGCGTGTTGCCTGCCGCCGCCCATGCCACACAACGCCCGAGCGGCAACTCGGAACCTTCCCCGAAACCGATCAGGCGTTCGGCTAACCGGGAACGCAGATCCATCTCCGGAAGATCCATGTCAATTTGATTGCGGACAAACGTGCACGCGTCGAACGCGGGATCGCCGATGACCCCCTTGGGATCGATCACCACATCCGAACCATCGGCGCGCACCAGCAGGTTGCCGTGGTGCAAATCGCCGTGCACCCATTGGTCGGCCGGTGACGATTCCAAAAGCCGACGGCAACGATCCCGGTTGTGCTCCACCAAATCATCCCAATCGGGGTGACGGAACGGCGGCTCGAGCAAATCCTTGCACCAGCGCTCGAGCGGGATCATGCCGGGGCGCAACTCGAGACCGCAAAGACGTGCCACCGCACTTCCGACCACTTGCCCGTTTTCCCGGTCGCCGTCCGATGCAGCCAACGGCAAGGCGTCCTCCCAAGCAAGCAGCTGCGTCCCCGCATCCAAATCGTAGTCGAGCAGCCGCACCAAACCGTCGGCATCGCAATCGAGCGCGACGGTCGCCGCGGTGTTTTCAAAATCGGGCAGGCTGAACTTGGCGACCACCGGCCTGCGCTCCGGACCTTGAACCGCCCGCAGGACAATGTTCCATTCGCTGGGAAGATCCTGGCGCAGGTCGGTCAATTGCCAACGCTCCACAAAACGGGCCACGGTACCGGTCAGCCCCGCCAACCAAGCATCGCCCCCCGGCTGCCCGGAACGATTCCGGCGCACGTCGTCGGAAATTCGCAAATCCACAGGCTCATGCTACTTCCGACGGAAGCGCACGGGCAA
>CAZYBA010000029.1:3906-11545 GCA_964646105.1 uncultured Armatimonadia bacterium | reverse complement strand
GAACGCGAGGCCGAGGGTGCGCGTGGCCTCGACGGCGAGCTCGGACCAGCGGCGTGTCGGGAAGGATCGGCTTCGCCTGTGTAGATATACGCGGTCCCACAGACTCATGCTACTTGCGGCGAGAGCGCACGGGCAACCACAACGCGCAACCGTTGCGGACGAGTGGTCACGGTCGGCGTCATTCCGCTCCGCAACCGACGCAATTCCCGGCTGCGCGGCAGGGGCGGTGCACCCCGACGCGGAATGCTCTTCTGCAATGCGCTTTTCCCTTGCGTTCTCCACCCTCGGCTGCCCGTCGTGGCACATCGACCAGATTCTCGACTGCGCCGTCACCAACGGTTTCCACAGTGTCGAGCTCCGGGGCTACCTCGAATCGATGGACCTTCCCACCGCGGAGCCGTTCCATCCCGACCAACGCCCCGCCACGCGAAAACGATTCGACGACGCCGGAATTGGATTGTGCGGCATCGGATCGTCCGCAAACGCCGGCCAGGCGCAACCAGACCATGTGGACGCGCATTGCCGACTGGCCGCTGACCTCGGGTGCTCTCTGGTGCGTGTTTTCCCCGGAGAATTCGGGCCCGAAACCATCGCGAACCTGCGCACCTACGGTGACATCGCCGCCCGCCACGGCGTGGACATCGTCCTCGAAACCCACGACCACGGCTCCACCGGTGCCCAGCTCGGCCCGCTCCTCGAACGTGCGAACCATCCGAATGTCCGAGCGCTCTGGGATCTCCACCACCCCTTCCGTCAAGGCGAAGCTCCCGCCGAAACCCTGCGCCTGCTCCTGCCAAACCTGCGCCATGTCCATGTCAAGGACAGCCGCGACGGTGCCTACTGCCTTCCGGGGGAGGGCGACGTTCCCCTGGAAACCATGTTGACGATGCTCGCCGACTCCGGGTGGCAGGGGACAGTTTCGGTCGAATGGGAAAAACGCTGGTGTCCGGAGATTCCCGAACCCGAAATCGCACTGCCGGCATATGCGCGTTTTCTTCGTCAACGTCTGCAATAGCCCGTCCGCATACGTCTCCTTCGCAGAGGCAATCGAAAAGCGCTTTCCTGGTCGGCGCCGAAACGTCACCAACCACCCCGCACCGTCGCACTGTCCACCGAGAGAAACCACCTCCGCCATGAACCTGCTGCTGATCCACTGCCACGACCTCGGGCGACACCTGCATTGCTACGGCAACCCGACTGTCCACACTCCCCATCTGGACCGGCTCGCCGCGCGCGGGATACTGCTGGAGAACCACTTCTGCACCGCCCCGCAATGTTCGCCGTCGCGGGCGGCGCTATTCACCGGGCGTTACCCCCATCGGACCGGGATGATGGGGCTTGCGCACGGCCGATTTGCCTGGGACATGGCCCCCGGGGTACGCCATCTGGCGCGCATCCTCACCGACCACGGGCATCGTTGCCACGCGGTGGGCATCTACCACGAGGCACGCGCCAAGCCGGAGGCGCACGGCTTTGCGAGCCACCGGAACGCCGTCCTGGCCGACGACATGGCCACCGAAACCATCGCTCTCCTGCGGGAATGCTCCGGATCGGAGACTCCGTTTTTCCTCCAAGCCGGATGCCTGGAACCCCACCGCCTCCCGGAACCCGAATCCACGAAGGACATGGGATTCACCGGCGGCCGGATTGCGGCGGACACCTCCCTCGGCACCGCCATTCCCCCGTGGCTGCGCGACACTCCCGGCACCCGCACGGAAATCGCCGAACTCCAAGGCGCGATCCGGCACATGGACCGGGCCGTCGGGCGCATTCTCGATTTCCTGGACGAATCGGGGCTCGACAAGAAAACCGTGGTGGTGTTCACGACCGACCACGGCCTTGCCCTTCCCCGTGCCAAATGCTCCCTGTACGATCCCGGATTGCACGCGGCCTGCATACTGCGACACCCCACCCGCGCCGGCTGGAACCAAGGCAAGCGGATACCCGCACTGCTCGAAAATGTGGACGTCGCGCCGACCCTGCTCGACGCGCTCGGCCTGCCGGTTCCGCCGGACATGGACGGCCGCTCGTTCGCGCCGCTCCTCGACAGCAAACCGTACCGACCACGCACCGAGACTTTCGCCCAGATCACCTGGCACGACTACTACGACCCGCGCCGGTCCATACGCACCGCCCGGCACAAGCTCATTGTCAACTTCAGCACGTCGTACAGCTTCATGGACCCGTCCCAGTCGTGGCGGCCCCGCTCCGACACCAAGGTGCCCGGCAACCACGCCCATGCATACCATGTGCCCGTCGAGCTGTACGATCTGGAAAGCGACCCGTGGGAACAGCGCAACATCGCCGACGACCCGGGCGCCGCGGGGGTCCTCGATGCATTGAGGCGCACCCTGCTCGAACACCTGCGACGAACCGACGACCCAATACTGCGCGGCGCTGTGACACCGCCGGCACACCACAGCGCCTTGGCATTCCTGGAGGCAAAGCCATGATCGACAACCGTTTTGGAGGATGGCAACCGAGCGCAGACACCGCGCTGGGACGTCGTTCCCAGTGCCTGGTGCTGCGCTCCACCGGCGCCGATCCCTACATCCGCACCACCCTCCCGAAACCGATCTCCGCTCCGGTGAACGTCGTGGTGGAGGCACGCACCCGCACCCAAGGCACCGGAAGGATTTTCTGGGAAGACGACAATCTGGAATTCCGCGAGGAATGGTCACGCTCCTGGAATGTTCCCGCCGACAACCGATGGCATACCGTCGAGATTGCACTGCCGGCGAAACGACTCACCGCACTGCGTCTCGACCCGTTCGACGGTCCCGGCGACATGGAAATCCGCCGGATCCAGCTCCGTGGCGCAAATTCGTCCGAGCAGACCGTTTGGACATTCCGAGGACCGGACATCGCACCGGCGGTACCGGAACCTCCCCGTGACACGTGGGAGTATCTGGACAACGGCAAGGTCCGAATCGGAGTGAAGACCAGCTCGGGAGCGGCGATCGGGTGGTTCTCGCGCAGCGGGGGACGCAACCTGCTCAACCATTTCGACAAAGGCCGGCTCGTGCAGCAATCGTGGTACGGCGACGAGGACGGTTCGGTGTGGAACAAGCAGCCTTGGCGCTGGAATCCGGTTCAAGGCGGCGACTGGAAAGGCAACCCCGCGCGCATCCTGGACCTCAAGCCCGGCAAGGACCGCCTGTTCGCGCGCACCATGGGGCGCAACTGGGCCGGCTGCACCGACCTCCCCGAGGCGACCTTCGAGGAAACCATCCGTCTCGACGGCGATCTGGCACGCATCCGGTTTGTCTTCCGTTACACCGGGACCAAACACCACGCCAGCCGGCATCACGAGATTCCCGCGATCTTCCTCGAACCGGATTTGGAATCGCTGGTGACCTACACCGGGGATCGTCCGTGGACCGGCGGGGCACTGGATCGCACGAAGCCGGGCTGGCCGAATGAAACCCGACGGATGACCGAAAACTGGGCAGCGTATGTCGGCGCCGACGGCACGGGCGTGGGAGCGTACGTTCCGCAGGCAACGGAGCTGACTTGCTACCGCTTCGGGGACGGCAAGGCGGAGCACGGGTCGTGTTCGTACTTTGCGCCGTTGTTGACTGCCGCGGTCGTGCCTGGCTTTACGTTCACCTACGACGTGGTGCTCACCATCGGAACCCCGGAGCAGATCCGGGCCCGTTTCCGGACGCTCGCCAAAGGCCGTTGATCCCATTCCCCTGACACCTCCGCCCCTCCGGCAGTGGTCCGGCAAGGGCGCACCGAGGGGTGCGGCGGGGACCGGCCTGTAGTGGCGGAACGGGCTGGGAAGTTGTTTTCGGGTTCGGATCCAGTTTGGTGCCGATCAGTCGCCCCGGGGCCACGCATCCACTCCCGTGCAGTGCGATTCCGGGACGGGTCAGGTGATTTCCGGCCCGGACGATCGTCCCTCGGTGAGTTTCGACAACGCGTCCATGGGGGTGATGCGTCCGGCGACAATATCGTCGACCGCCGTGCAGACCGGCAGCGCGATTTCATGGCGTTCCGCGAGTCGGGCGACCGCACGCGCGGTGGGAACTCCTTCGGCCACCTGCCCGAGATCGCGCAGGATGTCCTCGACGGAACGGCCGGTGCCGATTGCGTCGCCGACCCGCCAGTTGCGCGACAATCGCGAGGCAGCGGTGGCCATCAGGTCACCGACGCCCGACAAGCCGTAAATCGTTTCGCGGCGCCCACCCAGACACTCGGTGAGTTTGGCCATTTCCCCAAGTCCGCGGGTCATCAGCGCCGCCTTGGTGTTGTCACCGAACCCGAGTCCGTCCGAAATACCCGCGGCTATTGCCAGGACATTCTTGACCGCCCCACCGACCTCGACCCCGACCAAGTCGTCGGAGACATACGTCCGGAATGTCGCCCGGTGGAATCGCTCTGCAACCGACTGTGCGGCATCGGGATCGACAGACGCGGCGACAGCGGCGGTCGGGACGCTGGCCGCCACCTCGCGGGCGAGATTGGGCCCGGACAACGCCACAATCGGGATCGAGTCGACCCTGTGGCGGGTCAGTATGCGGCACGCCACCGCGCCGGGAAGTTCGCCGGTGGCGGGGTCGATGCCCTTGGTGGCCAGCACCAAGACCGAGTTCCGGTCCAGCAACGGCGCGACCGATTCCAGAACCGGCTCCAACCCGCCGGTCGGCACTGCAATCACGACTTTCGCCGCTCCCGCAACCGCGAGGTCGAGGTCGGCCACCGGGCGCAGGTTTTCGGGAAATCGAAATCCGGGGAGGTACCGGCGGTTCTCCAAGTCCACGGTAATCAGTGCGACCTGGGCGGGAGTGCGGTCCCACAGTCGCACGGGCGCACCGCAACGGGAGAGGAGCAAGGCGAGCGACGTCCCCCAGGACCCGGCGCCCAGCACCGCCACCGGTCGATAATCGAGGCCCATCACCCCTCCCAGCACACCAACGGCAATTCGTAAGGCAGAACAGCGTCGGGGTTGTGGGGCAGAACCCGCAATGAGAAGCCTTGCTGACCCGAGCGATGCGTCGGCAAGTGCGCCGAATACCGGAACACACCTTCGCCAACCTGACCGTCGCAGACCATGGCGACCAGTTCGGCTTCCATCAGGTTGCGGTCGGCGTCAACTGGCCCCGTGCGCAACTCCACCCGGACATCGTCGGGCGCGATTCCCCCACCCAGCCTCACCACCGCGTCGACCAGCTCCTCCTGCCCCGCGACCAGCGTGTCGTCGCCGAGTTGGACGCTCTCCACCCGGACATCCCCCCAGTGCGAGCGAATCCGATCCTTCCACGCGAGCAGCGAACGGGATCGCGCAAAATCGTCGGCGCACCAGGAATCGGAACGCAATGCCGCCGGCACGTAGACATTTTCCGCGTACTCGCGCACCATGCGTTCGGTGCTGAAGACGGGCGTGAGCGTGCGCATCGACGCTTTCATGCGCTGGATCCAACGGGTGGGTATACCGGACGCATCCCGGTCGTGGAACTGCGGAACAATCTCGCGTTCGAGGGTTTCGTAAACCGCCAGCGCCTCCACATGGTCCTGGTACCCGGGATCCGAATACTCCGTGCCGTCCCCGATCGACCAACCCACCTCCGGGGTGAACGCCTCCGCCCACCAGCCATCGAGAATGGAAAAATTCAGGCCACCGTTGGGAACCACCTTCATGCCGGAAGTTCCGGATGCCTCCATCGGACGGCGCGGGTTGTTCAGCCAGACATCGACCCCTTGCACCAAGTACCGGGCCATGGTCATGTCGTAGTCTTCCAGGAAGACGATACGCCCGCGGACGTCCGGGTCGGACGCGAACCGCACAATATGCTGGATCAGCTGCTTGCCGGCGTCGTCGCGCGGGTGTGCCTTGCCCGCGAACACGAACTGGACACGCCGGTCGCCGTGCACCAACCGCTTGACCCGCTCGACATCGCGCAACAGGAGATCGCCGCGCTTGTAGGTGGCGAAACGTCGGGCGAAGCCGATGGTGAGGACATCCGGATCAAGGCAGCGACGGGCATCGTCGATTTCCCAGGCCGCCGCACCACGGGCCTTGCGACGGGTTTCGAGGTGACGACGGGCCCATTCGACCAACTTCCGGCGCCGCACTTGGCGAACCGCCCACAGCTCCGAGTCGGGAATGGAATCGACCTTCGCGGGGTCCGCGAGCGCGCCGTACTTGGCGAGCAATCCGGCCATTTCCTCGCTGAGGAACGACGGCGTGTGGATACCGTTGGTGACATGGCCGACCGGGACTTCGTCGAGCGGGAAATCCGGCCACGACGGTTGCGCCATTTCACGGCTGACCTCGCCGTGCAGGCGCGAGACACCATTGACCTGCCGTGAGTGACGAACCGCCAGCGCTGCCATATTGAATTTTTCAGGATCGCCGGAAGGATCGCGCCCCCGTTCGAACAGGTTTTGGATATCGATTCCCAACCGCGGCGCATAGTCGGTGAAGTAGCGGACAAACAGGTCGCGCGGGAACAGGTCGAAGCCGGCCGGCACCGGGGTGTGGGTGGTGAACACATTCCCCGCGGCGGCGGCTTGGTTGGCCAGATCGAATGGCAGCCCGTGTTCCTGAACCAAATGGCGGATGCGCTCAAGGGTGAGGAACGACGAATGGCCTTCATTGAGATGGCAGACGGTCGGACGCAACCCAGTGGCGTCGAGGGCACGGATACCCCCGATTCCCAGCACCATCTCCTGCTGGATCCGGGTCTCGTTGTCTCCCCCGTACAGGTTGCCCGCGATATGCCGGTCCGCCTCGGCGTTCTCAGACAGGTTGGTATCCAGCAGCAACAAGGACAGACGTCCCACCGACACCTTCCAGATGCGCGCATGCACCACACGTCCCGGGAATTCCACCTCGACCACATCGTCGGTAGGCACAATCGGCAGCGTGTGGAAATCGGTGACCGGATAATTCTCAACCTGCCAGCCATCGGCGTTGATCGACTGCCGGAAGTAACCGCGCTGGTAGAGAAAGCCCACTCCCACCAACGGAAGCCCCAGATCGGATGCGGCCTTGAGATGGTCGCCCGCCAGGATTCCGAGACCGCCCGAATAGATCGGCAGGCACTCGGTGATCCCGAACTCGGCGGAGAAATAGCCGATCCGGAAATCGGACGAGAACGATTTTCCGTGACCCTCGCTCCACCAAGTCGGAGCGGAAAGGTACGCGCGGAAATCGCTCAGCACCGATTCGTACCGGCTTAGGAATCCCGGATCGGCCGCCGCTGTCGATACCTGTTGCTGGCTTAGCTCGCCGATCAAACGCGCTGGGTTGTGCCCGCATCGTTCCCACAACTCGTCGCCACCCAGCGCCCGAAACAGGTTGCGGGTGGGAGCGTCCCAGGCCCAGCGCAGGTTCAGCGCCAGCTCACGCAGACCGGAAAGCGATTCGGGCAGCAACGGTCGTACGGTGAACGTATGGCGGGCAGGAGGCATGGTCAAGTATACCCCGCAGGCGATAACCGAGTTCCCTGGCAGCCCTTTAAAGAAGAATCATCAGGATATTCAACACGCCGGGCGACGGAGCCGGATCGGCAGATTCCGCACAACGCCGACGCCTTGGGAATCCGGCCGAATTGCTCCCGGGTTGTCACCAATCGGCACGGGCTGGCCTTCTCGGCGGCGGCCGCGGGCACCTCGGGCCTGCCCGAAACGA
>CAZYBA010000029.1:0-3896 GCA_964646105.1 uncultured Armatimonadia bacterium | reverse complement strand
CGTGGACGCTTCGGGTCGGTCAGAAACAAAAACAGGACCGGAGATCGCTCTCCGGCCCTGTCGGGAAAGGGAAATCAGAACACCCGCAGATAGTTCACTCGTCCCAGGGACTGCGCGAGATCATGAGGATCACCGGGCAACCCATCGCCGTGAACCAACCCGCCATGACACCGAGCGATTCCCACATCGAATGGTGGGTGGCCCAATCGGCCCGGCTGGCAAAGAACGCCAAGGCAATGCCCGAAAGCGTGCCGCACCATGTCAACAACGCACGCGGCACCCAAGGGATGCGCTGGTAGACTTCGAATAGGGCAAACACTCTTGTCGTTCCTCCGAAAGACGAGTAAACCCCGCCGCCGACCGTTTGTCAACCGTTTCCGGTTCCTGTTTCCCCAAAATTCCGCTGCGTCGACAGACGGGCATCGGACCCGGGCGCGCCGATCGTACGCACCCCGCCGACAGGCTCAATCCGACGCGCGGCGAACGTCCGGATCGAACGCATTCCGGTATCCGGCCGCCGCAATATCGAGAATCGCGTCGAAGTGGATGACGTCTGCCCGGACCAGACGTTCGTACTCGTTCACCAATCGTCCCGACTCGCCGTGCAGGGCGGGGTTGTCGGTGCAGACGGCAATATCCACCCCGGTGTCGCGGCAGCGATCGAACACCGGCCGCAACGCCGCCGTATCGGAAACCGTGTTGGTCCGCAGGTAGGTCATCGGGCACACCTCGAGGCAAATCCCCCGGGCAGCCAGTTCCGGAAGCAGTTCGGGACGATGCAGCGCGATCTGGATGCCGTGGCCGATCCGGTCGAGCCACGGAAACAGCTCCGTGTGAATGTCGGTCGGATCCGATTCCCCCATGTGCGCGGTCGTGCGCAAACCGGCCGCCTTCGCCTGCGCATACAACCCCACCCAACCGTCCACCGTGGGGCCACCGTCCTGGTACGGCCCCGCCAGATCCACCGCCAAGACCTCCGGAAGCCGCGCCGCCAAATCCACGATCCGCCGGTTCAAGTCCGGTGGAAACCCACGATCCATGCAGAAGATGAACGCCGTCCGAACCGGAAACTCGGTCTGCGCCGCCGCGATGACCTGCCGCGCGACGTCTTCCATCAACGCCAACCGCTCCGGCTGGGGCAGATCACCCGGTGTGCGCTTGTAGGGGTTGAAACGCAATTCGAGGTAGTCGATCGACTCGAAAACCGATGCCCCCCGCACCGCCCGGTGGGTGAAATAGCCCGGGTCGTCCGACTGCAGTTCCTCCACCAGATGATGGACGGTCAAGTAGTCCGCGAGGTCGCGGAACGGTCGGTTGAAGAACGTATTGAACTCGGCAAACGTCGGGAAGCGGGCGCGCAACCGGGTTGCCACGTCGCCCGGGTGACGTTCCACATACCCCCACAGAATGCGAGGGTGGGTGGCTCCGCCGAGATGGCGGTGCAGGTCGGGAAAGTCCACCGGATGCTATTTGTTGCGGAAACGAACGGTAACCGGCGCGGAGGGGGTGCCCCCGGTGCCCACTGCGATCACCTCCGCCGTGAACAACGCCCCCGAGACATCCCGCGGCAAAACCAGCTCGATGTCGGGCGAGACCCAACGTCCCCTCGCGTCCGCGACCACCGCATACCCCTCGTAGACCCCCCCGGCATTGACCACCCCGCCCTTTTTCCCCTGCCATTTCACGACAATACGGATCTGGGCGTTGGGAGCGGTCCGCCCGGTGAACACGACTCGGTTGCCGAGCACAGCACCTTCCTGAGGCAACAGGACCACGGGCGCAGGCGGCGCCCCCGCGGTCAGGGTCAATGTCCGGCCCAGGGCCTGAGTCGCGACGCGGCCGTCGGGCAGGACCAGTGTCGCGCTTACCGGAGCATCAAGGACATTGTCTTCCTTGCGCACCGTGTACGCCCCGACATAGGTGCCGGGCTTGTCCTCACGCAATGCCAGCTCGAGTTTGCCGCCCAGCTTGACCACCGCCGACTTCGACCCGGGAATCCCCTCGACGGTGAAAATCACGACATCCCCGAAATCCAAGGGGCGGTCGTCGGGGAGGGCCCGGAACGCACGGATCGGAACCGGTTCGGCGATGTTGAAGGCCCATTCGCGACGGAAACTGTTGCCGGCCTTGTCGACCAGGGTTGCTTCCACGGTATGCGCCCCGTACGCGAGATCGGTGTCGGGCCGGAAACTGAAAAACGTATCCGCGATGGCCGCCTTGGCGGTCACATCGACGCCGTCGACGCGCAGGCGTACCTCGCGCGCATCGATCCCGCTGCCGTTGTCGGAGTAGGTCGCCGAGACCACCGGGCGGATTTCGCCGATGCTGGCCGCCGCAACCGGGGTGAGGGTTCCCAGCACCGGCGCGACCGTGTCCACGGAAACCAGATCCGGTGATTCGGCAGTCTTTGCCGCGTCCGGGGCAATCGTCAGCGAAACCACCACTTTGCGGTCCTTGGCAACCGTTTCCGACGGCACGGGAATGGTGGCGGTATAGCGCCCTGCGCTCGATTCCACCAAATCGACCGGGCTGTCGGCAATCCCGGCGATCTGGACAGTCCCCTTCGCCCCTGCGGTCGCGTCCACCGTGACTGTCAACGATTCCCCGGCACGCAACCACCGCCCGGTGGCGTTGTGCAGGACTCGAACGATTTCAAGTTTTCCCACCGGCTTGGGAGCCACGCCCAGCACGGACACCTCGCTGGGCCGACCGTCGGACGGGCTGGTGCGGATCACGACTTGGTCCCCTTTGGAGATTTCGGAAACAGCCGACGGTGCGGGGGTCGGATTGGCGGGGTCCTTGCGGGTGGTCCGCAGATCCGCCGGCAGGTCGATACTCTTGCCCCCGACCAATGTCATGCGCAGGCCATCGGGGGTCGGCGCAATCGACTCGACCGTTCCCGTCAACTCGCCGTACGCCGCCTCGAGCACCAATGCCCGCAGCTGGGCATCCCGTGCCTTGACCACCACTTGGTCGCCACGGCGCAGGGCGGCGATATCGCGCCGAACCGCCTCTCCCCCCGACGGCCCCGACAACACCACCGCATCGTCGGCCAGTACCAATGTCTCGTTCGCTCCCGCCGCGGTACGCACGGTAATGCTCCGGGCCGACGTATCCACTGCAATCAGCACTCCCGAAGGCGGCGGGGCCACTTCCACGGGTTTCACAGGCACGGTCCCCCCGCCGGGCGCGGGCGCAACCGGCTTCGCCGTCGAGATGGCAACCACCTTGGTGGATGCGTCCCACTTGACGGCCGCCCCGAACGCCTCGGCGATGAAGCGCAGCGGAACGAGCGTGGTGCCGTCCACCGACTGGGCCGGCACCTGCAACGGCACCGGGGTCTGGTTGACATGCCCGACTGCTTCCCCGAGCCGCAACAGGACGGTGGTCTCGCCGCGCACCGCCGTGATCGCACGGGTGAGCGGGTCGAACTTGACTGTCGCCCCCAGCGACTCGAAGATGCCGCGCAGCGGGACGAGCAACGCCCCGGTGGGTGTTCGCAACGGACCCGCGCCGGCGAATACCACCGGCTTGCCGTCGACCGTCACCGAGAAATCCTGGGCCAAGGACGTCGCCGCTGTCGCAACGGCGGCAACCACTGTCAACATTGCGGGGTTTACGGGGATCATGCCCGATTCTACCAGCGTCGCCCCTGCCGATGAAGGGGAATTACGGACCGGGAACCTGCAAAGACGGCAGCCGCATCCGCTGTCTCAGGCGCCAACAATCCAATGCACGTCGAGTGTGCGTTGCAGCGGCGCCAGACAATACCGGTCCGTGCATGGTTGGCAGGCGACGTGCAGCCACGCGGTACCGTGTCCCGCCTCCGCCGACGCCGCACAAGCCCATTCGACCGCGATGGTGATCTCGCCGGCGTACACATCCATGGTTTCGCC
>CAZYBA010000028.1:7714-16510 GCA_964646105.1 uncultured Armatimonadia bacterium | reverse complement strand
CAGCGCGACCCTCGTGGTTGCCCGTGCCATCGCGCCGGCCATGCTGCCACCACCCGATCCCGTCCCGAGGACGATCGGCCGTCCCAAAACTCTCCCGTAAGGGCAACCCGCAGGGTCGCAGCGCGACCCTCGTGGTTGCCCGTGCCATCGCGCCGGCCATGCTCCCACCACCCGATCCCGTCCCGAGGACGATCGGCCGACAGGCCACGGGCCGGGTACTTCAGTGCCCGGTCGAAGCGCTCCTCAACAGAGATGCTCCCCTGAGGTCCCGTCCCGAGGACGATCGGCCGACAGACCACGGCTCGGCTACTTCATTGCCCGGAATAAAACAACCCCGCGATCCAGCCCCCGCATTCCAACCGGGACGATACAGCCCCCTGCGATGGTAGGATTCCCGCATGGAACGCCTATTCGGCAATAGCTCCCGAGTCGCCACCGTCGCAGCAGCAGCCATCCTCGCCTCCGTCGTCGGAATGGCCGCCGCAACACCGGCCCGACCCAACGGCAAACCCAACCGACAATCCGCCCGGGTCGTCGCCGCGAAACCTTCCCGACGGACGACGTTCCCCCAAAACACCCCCAAACCGACACCCCGGCCCGCATTCCCGGCCGAACAATTCGAAAAACAAGTCCGGCCTCTGCTGGTCACCCAGTGCCAATCCTGCCACGGCCAAGGCAACCAATACGCCGGCCTGCGCCTCGACAAACCCCTGCGCCCAGGACAAGCAACCGCAGTCCTCGCCGCGGTCGAACACACCGGCATGTCCAAGATGCCGCCGTCCGGAAAACTCAAGCCCGCTGAAATCGCCATCGTCCGCGCATGGGTCAATGCCGGGGCGCCGTTCCCGACCCCCAAACCGTCCACCGGACCCAAGGGCGCCGACCACTGGGCTTGGAAACCGGTCGCAAATCCCCTCGTCCCCCCGGTAGACAGCCCGTGGGCCGACAATCCCATCGACGCGTTCGTGGACGCCAAACGCTCCGCCGCGGGACTCCAGCCCGCCCCCGAAGCCGACCGGCGCACCCTGATCCGACGCGCGACCTTCGACCTGACCGGGCTGCCGCCCACCCCCGCGGAAGTCGACACCTTTCTCGCCGACAAACGCCCCGATGCATGGCAGCGCCTGGTCGACCGACTCCTCGACAGCCCCGCCTACGGGGAAAAATGGGGACGACACTGGCTCGATGTCGCCCGGTACGCCGATTCCAACGGCCTGGACGAAAACCTCGTTTTCAAGAACGCGCACCGGTTCCGCGACTGGGTGGTCTCCGCCATCAACCGCGACATCCCGATCGACCGGTTCATCCAGCTCCAAGTCGCCGGTGACCTGCTCCCCGGCGCCGGACCCGAGGGCATTGTCGCCACCGGGTACCTCGGCCTCGGCGCCAAGATGCTGGCCGAGGACGATCCGGCCAAGCAGGAATACGACATCATCGACGAGCAAGTCGACACCCTCGGCAAGACGTTCCTCGGGTTGACCGTCGGCTGCGCACGCTGCCACGACCACAAGTTCGATCCGTTCCCTCAAACCGACTACTACGCCCTCGCCGGCATCTTCAAATCGACCAAGACAATGTCCGCGCACCGGGTCGTGGCCGAGTGGCTCGAACGACCGGTCGGAACTCCGGACGAAATCCGGGCGTTGCGTGACGTCGAAGCGAAAGTCTCCGAAATCCGGAAGCAACGCGCGCAGTGGGTCAAGGACGCCGACCGGGATCTCCTCGAAAACGTCCGTGCGCATATCGCCCGTTACGAATCCGCCGCGCGCACCGTCGCCGCCGCTCCGGCACCCGTTCTCCTCCCCGCACTCGCCGCGCGCGACTCCCCGTTGCCCGCCGGCGCCATCCTCCGCGAAGCCGAAGACTACAACAACGGCAATGTCAACAAGGATTTCGGAGCGTTCGGACAAGGGATCGGAGTGCTGGTCAACCGCGGCGAATACCCGAACCGCACCGAATACACGGTCGACCTGCCCCGCGGCGGCGCGTGGCAACTCGATCTTCGCAACGCATCGGGAGATCCACGCGGCTTCCGTCTTTACGTCAACGGCAACCTGGTGGCCGACAACATCGGGGCCGAAGTCACCGGCGGGTTCCTGCCACAGCACCAACGCTGGACCGCGCAGGGCGTTTTCGCGTTCCGGCCCGGCGCCAACACAATCCGCTTCGAACGCGACAGCTATTTTCCCCATGTCGACCAATGGCTGCTGCGCCCGGTCGACGGTCCCGCACCTCCGACCGTGGCCAGTGTGGCGGCGGAAAACCAACTTGAACCGCGTTTCCTCGCCGCCGCAGTCGGGCAAATCCAGGCCGGAAAACCCGGTTTCACCCCGGAACTCCCGGAAAACCGCACCGACCTCTACCCCGAAGCCGTCCGCAACCAATTGCGCACCGCCGACGACGCCATCGCGGTTGCCGAACGTTCCAAGCCCGACCTGCCGATGGCCATGGCGGTCGACGAGCGCGAGGTCGTTGACATGAAGCTGCAGTTGCGCGGCAACTACCTCACCGAAGGCGATCTGTGCAAACGCGGATTCCCGGCCATCCTGCGCGGACCGGCCGCCCCGGATGTGCCCCGGAACCAGAGCGGACGTCTCGAACTCGCGAAATGGATGACATCCCCGGCGAATCCGCTCACCGCCCGTGTCTTTGTGAATCGCGTATGGCGCTGGCATTTCGGACGCGGAATCGTGGGCACTCCGGACAACTTCGGGACCCTCGGCGAGGCCCCGACGCACCCCGAATTGCTCGACCATCTGGCGACCGTTTTCGTCCGGGACGACCAATGGAGCCTGAAGAAACTCCACCGGCGCATCCTCGCCACACGCACCTACCGCATGGCGTCCACCCACGACCCGAAAGCCATGGTGGACGATCCGGACAACCGCCTGCTCTGGCGATTCCCGAAACGCCGGCTGACCGCCGAGGAGCTGCGCGACTCCATCCATTTCGTGGCCGGAACCCTCGACCGCGGCATGGGCGGCAGCATGCTTCCGTTCCGCGACCGCCAATACGTCACCGACACCGCCAACGCCGATCCGGTCAAATACGACAGCCGGCGCCGCGCCCTCTATTTGCCGGTCATCCGCAGCGCAACCTACGACCTCTTCACCGCATTCGACTTCGGCGACCCCAGTGTCATGAACGGCGACCGCCCGTCCACCGTCGTCGCGCCGCAGGCTCTTTTCCTGATGAACGGCGACATCGTGCTGCGCGAATCCAAGGCGCTGGCCGCACGGGCACGGGGTGCCAAAACGAGCGAAGGGGACGCGATCCGCAATCTCTGGCGTCTCGTGACCCAGCGCGAACCCACTGCGGCCCAGCAAAACGCCGCCGCGGCCGACCTGAATCGTTTCGAACGGGCGTGGGGGAAGCGCCGTGACGCCCGGGATCGGGCCTGGCAAAGCCTCGCGAAAAGCCTGCTCGCCACCAGTGCGTTCCTGACCGTGGAGTGACCCTGTTCGAACATTGCCCCCGAACCTTGATCCGACGATAGACATTGGGCGCCACCATCGCCCTGCTTGCCGTGGAGTGACCATGACGGAAAATCGTTTTCAAACTCTTTCGCGACGACAGATGCTGCTGCGCAGCGGTGCCGGGTTCGGCTCGCTCGCGCTGGCGGGCATGCTCGCCGACTCCGCCGCGGCCGACACCGACCCCCTGGCCCCGAAGCCGCCGATGTTCCCGGCCAAGGCCAAGCGCGTCATCTTCGTCTTCCTGCACGGCGGGCCCAGCCAAGTCGACACGTTCGATCCCAAACCCCTGCTCGACCGCGACCACGGCAAACCGTTCCCCGGTCAGAAACCCCGCATTGTGTCGAGCGAGACCGGCAACCTGCTGCGCAGCCCGTGGAAATTCCGCAAGTACGGCCAAAGCGGCATCGAGGTTTCCGACCTGTTTCCCCATGTCGGCGGGGTGGTCGACGACCTGACGGTCATTCGGTCCATGTACGGCTCGAACTCGCGCCACGGGGCGGCGTTGCTCGAGCTGCACACCGGATCCGACACCTTTGTGCGCCCGGCAATGGGCTCTTGGCTGGCGTACGGACTGGGCACCGAAAACCGCAACCTCCCGGCGTTCATCACCGTCTGCCCGACCCTCACCCACGGCGGGGTCAACAACTGGAGCTCGGCGTTCCTTCCCGCGTACACCCAAGGCACGCCGGTCGGGAACGCGTCGATTTCCAGCGCCAAGGCCCGGATTCCGTTCATCCACAACGACGAAACCCCGGAGGACGTCCAACGTCTGGAGATCGAGACCGCCAATCGTCTCAACCGGGCGGAGCTGAGGCGGACCGGTCCGGACGCCGCGCTCGAGGGCCGGATCCAGTCGTACGAACTGGCGTTCCGCATGCAGCGCGCCGCCCCGGAGCTGCAGAACATTTCCGGCGAGTCGAAGGCCACCACCGACCTCTACGGCCTCGACAATCCGAAGACCGCCGATTTCGGACGTCAGTGCCTGATGGCGCGGCGCTACAGCGAGCGCGGAGTGCGCTTTGTCCAGGTCACCCATTCGTACAAGTGGGACCAGCACGGCGACCTGCGCCGCGACCACACGTCCAATGCGGCAGAGGTCGACAAGCCGATCGCGGGCCTGATTCAGGACTTGAAGGGCCGGGGGCTGCTGAAGGATACGTTGGTGCTCATCGGCGGTGAATTCGGGCGCACTCCGGTGGCGCAGGGAGACGACGGCCGGGACCACAACCCGCACGGGTTCACGATGCTGCTCGCCGGCGGGGGAATGAAGGCGGGGTATGTGCACGGGGCCACGGACGATTACGGCTACTACGCCGTGCAGGACAAGGTGCATGTGCACGACCTGCACGCGAGCATGCTGCATCTGCTCGGCATCGACCACACCCGGCTGACGTTCCGGTACGGCGGCCGCGACTTCCGCCTCACGGAGGTCCACGGCAACGTGGTGAAGGAATTGTTCGCGTAACGTCGCCCGCTTGGGGGGTCTTGCCGGTTCCCCCAAACCGTTCCCATCGACGCCTTGGTGGTTTGCCGCCGGATTACGCCAGCCCGATCCCGACTGCCACGGCGCGAAGCCGGATTAGCGAGGATGCCGCCCGCTTGGGGGGCCTTGCCGGTTCCCCCAAACCGTCCCCATCGACGCCCGTGACGTCGGCCGCCGGAGTTCGCCTGACCTGGCCCGACCGCCACGGCGCGAAGCCGGATTAGCGAGGACGCCGCCCGCTTGGGCGACCTTTACCGTTTCCCCAAACCATCGCCGCCGACGCCGATGCGTTCTGTTTCACCGATCCCGACTGCCACCAGCCTCGGGACCCGAAAAACCCCGCATCTCCGATCTGAATAAAATCCCTCCAACGGGGGATGGGACCTGCCGACAATGGGACCAACTGAATCTCGGAGAACGTTTCATGTCCCCAGAATCCGATGCCGCTGGACCGGTCGCCGGTCACAAGACTTTCCTCTTTCTGAGCTCCTGCCCAGAACCCTGGGGTGGCAGCGAGGAGCTGTGGCACAGCGCCGCACTGCGCTTCGCCTGCGCAGGCCACAAGGTGCATGTCATCAAAACGCTGGTGGACCAGGAACACCCCCGGATTGTCGAACTCAAGTCCAAGGGAGCCACGGTGGAGGATCTGTGGGCATTGCCGGTCCCAAGCTACTCCAGATGGCCGCGACGCTTCCTACCGGCACGACTGCGCCATCGTCTCGACAATTTCGTCAACCTGCATGTCGAGTCGACCATCGCCCGCCTGAAACCCGATCTCACGGTGGTCAGTCAAGGGGAAAACTTTGACGGTCTAGGGTTCCTGGGCAACTGCCTGCAGATGAATGTGCCGTACGCCATCATTTGCCAAAAGGCGTCCGACAGCCACTGGCCCGCCGATGTCACCCGGCCGTTCATGCGGCGTTGCTATTTCGACGCCAAGGCGGCGTACTTCGTATCGCAGCACAACCGACGGATCACCGAACACCAGATCGGGGCCAGGTTGATCAACGCCGAAGTGGTGCGCAACCCGTTCTTGACCCGGGTCGCCGAGCCCCTTCCGTGGCCCGAACAAGGCGACGGAAACTTCCGTCTCGCCTGTGTGGCCCGCATGTTCGTCGCGGAAAAGGGTCAGGATATTGTCCTTGATACACTCGCCTTGCCCAAATGGCGAGAGCGAAACATCTCCCTGTCGTTCTTTGGGAAAGGTATCCACGCGGAAGCGGTCCAGCAGATGGCCGCATTGCTGAACCTGCCCAATGTCCATTTCCCCGGATTTACCAACTCGGTGGTCGACATTTGGCGGACCCACCATGCCTTGGTCCTGCCGTCCCGGGCGGAAGGCCTGCCCCTCACCTTGGTGGAGGCGATGTGGTGCGGACGTCCGGCCATTGTCACTCCGGTGGGCGGAGCCGCCGAAGTGCTCGACGACAACGAGAGCGGCTTCCTCAGCGCCGGGCCGAGTGCGGATGCATTCGACGATGCTATGGAACGTGCATGGCAACGACGGCACGAATGGGAATCCATCGGACAGCTCGCAGCGGAGCGGATTCGCGGACATGTTCCGGATGATCCGGGCGATGTGATCGCCGGCAAGTTGATGCGGCTCGCCGGAGGACGTTGGTCCGCCAAGTGAATCCGAGCCATACCAGCGCCGTGCAGAAATCCCTGTACGCGGGTCGGCAACCTGTGGTCAGTGTCGTCATCCCGACATTCAACCGGGCCGACATGGTCTGCGAAGCCATCCAGAGTGTCCGCGAACAAACCTGGCCCCATGTCCAGATCATTGTCGTGGACGATGGATCGACCGACGACACCGTGGAACGGCTGCGGGGCGAAAAGGACATCCTGCTGCTGACCCAGGCCAACGCCGGACAGAGCGCGGCGCGCAACCACGGCCTGCGCCACGCCACCGGCGAGTACCTCTGCACCCTCGACTCGGACGACCTCTGGCACCCAACGTTTCTTGAGCAGTCGATCAACGCCCTCGAAACGCTCGGCGCGGACTTCGTGTTTGCCAACTGGGTGGGCGCGGACACCAACGGCAATCGGTACGACAGCTACTTTCAAAAGTTCTACCACTGGTGGAACTTCCCGGAGACCGAGGTGCCGAACTGGCGCGCCATGAAGCCCTCCCAATCCCGAGCCATGTACATCGAATCCTGTGTATCGCCCTCGTCGTCCCTCGTCTTCCGTCGCGAGCAGGTTGTCGACGGCTGGTCCGATCGATTGCGCATCGGCGACGACTGGTGTCTGCTGATGGACCTGGTCGTCCGCACCCACTGCAAGGTGGCGTTCACCCTGCAACCCCTCTGGACCAAGCGGGTCGCGTTCGACAACATCTACGACCAACGCGACTACATGGAAGTGAAGCTGCACCTGCATGTGCACGATGTTCGCCAAATGCGCAACCGGCTTGCTCGCTGGCTGACCCCGGCCGAGTTCGCACGAATGAGCGCGCATGTCGCCTTCCACCAATGGGGACTCGCCCGGCACGATTTACGAAATCGCAAATTCCGGACCGGAGCGCGTTTTCTGGCCGGCTCGGCGTTCAACCTCACCCGGGGCCTCCTTTCGTCCCCGGAGAATGTCGTCGACCGGGTGCGGTCATTCCCGGGTCGCTTCCACAAGCCCGCTCCGCCGGCAGCGGATCCTCTGCAAAGCGAAGGCATCGGATCCACCGAGACGGTCGTTGCCGCATCATCGGATGACTTCTCCAAAGCCGCTTGAGATGGAAAGCACCAAGGCACAATCTTTTCTCTTCGAGGAAGAACACCTACCGGTGCTTGGCCTCCCGAGACCATTCGACGAGGAGTTTCAGATAACGCCGGAACCCGGCACCACCCGATGGAGCCAGTGGGTGAAAATCCTGCGCGCCGACGAATGGTGGAATTTCAAGACACCTCCCGCGGTCGCGGTTGCCGTCTCGCTCGCATGGTCCCAAAACATCGGGGCGGAATCGATGTTCCTCCCGCTGGGTCTGCTGCTCCTGACCGGGGTCTTCGGCGGCGCCTATGCCAGCATCCTCAACGACCTGATGGACTTCCGGCAGGACTTGGCCGCCGGCAAGTTCACCGGACCCATGACCCTGTCGCGCCGGGCACGGATTGCCTTGCTGGTCACGTCCACAGCCACCATGGCCGGAACATTGCTCCTCCTGGCCCGACACCCGGTTGCCTGTCTCTGGTTTGCAGGCCTGTGGGCCGTGCACATCCTTTACAACGTGCGCCCGTTCCGACTGAAGGAACGCGGAATCGCCGGGGTGATCTGCATTGCCGCCGGCGAGCATCTGGTTCCCACCTGGATTGCCGCGGGCCTGGTGATCGACACATCCGGCCGGTTGCCGCATTGGGGCTGGGCGGTGGCGGCCACGGTCTGGTCCGTTGCGATCGGCATGCGCTCCATCCTGTGGCACCAGCTCAAGGATGCGGAAAACGACCGGCAATCCGGCGCGGGAACCTTCGGCAGCCGATTCGATTCAAACGTCTTGTGCCGACTCGGGGAACGTATCGTCTTTCCCGCCGAGGCGTTGTCCTTGGGCGTCCTGCTGGCGTGGTCGGGGTTACCCGCGATTTGGCAGGCACTCGGCCTGTCGAGCGCGATCGAATGGCTGCGCTGGAAATACCTTCGGGCCAACCCGACCGTGGTCGCGCCACGGCCCAACCACCGCTTTGCATTGCTCGAGTTTGTCACCGTCTTCTGGCCGTTCGCTCTCCTGCTGGCGTGGACCCAACGCGAAACGACCGCATGGTGGCTGGTTGCCGCGCAAGCGGTCGTGTTTCCGCAACCGCTGCTCTTGCTCGGAAGCCATGTCTGGCACTGGCTGTTCTGGAAAGTGCT
>CAZYBA010000028.1:5005-7614 GCA_964646105.1 uncultured Armatimonadia bacterium | reverse complement strand
GATGGACAAACTTGCCGCTGAGGACTCGCTGCCGATGCAGACCTCTGGAAACCTCTGAAAATCACAGCCACGTGGCGTCGCAGTGGACCAGATTATTGCGCGCACGGGCCATCGTGGAGGCGATCGTATTGGCGGTGGCTACCGTGAACGGCACCGGCGCATCCTCGAAACCCCACAGCGAGATCTCCGAACCGGTGTCGCCGTCGACCAACGCCAAGCGCAGCGTGTAGTCTCCCGGTGCCAAAGGCAGCGACGCAATGCGGCAATGCAAACGGTTGGTTCCCGCGTCCAGGCGACGAGCCCCATCGCCATGCCCCAGCAACAGGCTGACAACGTTGTCCCACCCGGCTGCACCGATCTCCATTCCCCACTGCACCGCCGCTTGCTCGACAGGCGAATCCACCTCCGCCTCGATCTCGATCGCGGCCCCCGGCAAGAGACGTCCCCCGCCCGAAACCCGAATGCGCACCGATCGGAATGTCGGCAACGTCGCGTGCGGCTTCGCGGGATTGGCCGCATCCACCACCGGCTTTTCCGAGAACGGCAGGCTGCCTGCAACCGGCACAAGGTGTTGAGGCGACTCCGGACCGGACTCCTTCGACTCGGGGCTGTCGGATTTGCCAAGTCCGTCTTCCGGGTTGGCTTCCACCCATTGGTCGATCGCACTTGCCCCAGGCTCGCCGGTAGCGCCGCCGGCCACCGCCTGATCGCCACCCGCGGCATCCACCGACTCCTGGTACCGCTTGACAACCTCGACCGACGGCCCGGACGCAACCACACGGCCCTTCTCCAGCAGCAGCGCACGCTTGCACAAACTCTGGACCGTAAACAGGTCGTGCGAGCACAGCAGCATCGATCCGCCATTGTCGAGATAGCTGCGCAGCCATTTGCGGAACTTGAGCTTGAACGCCATGTCTCCGCCGCTGAGGCCCTCGTCGACAATGAACAGGTCCGGGTTCATGCGCGTGGTGATCGCGAACGACAGCCGCGAGCGCATCCCGGTGCTGTAGGTCCCCACCGGCGCGTCTATGAACGACCCAATGTCGGCAAAGGAAACCACGGCTTCGCGCTCCGCGTCGATCCGGTCGGGCGGGCAACCGTTCAGCGCCAGCTGGATCCCGATGTTTTCGCGTCCGGTTTCGGCCGGCGCCAACGCCCCCTTGTTGTCCATCAGCCGGATCCGTTGCGAATAGCTCCGGATCACACCACGGGTCGGGCGCACCACTCCGGCCAGCAGGTTGATCAACGTCGACTTGCCCGCACCGTTGTGCCCGACAATGCCCAGTACCTCGCCGCGTTCGACATGGAGATCCACATCGCGCAGCGACCAGAACTCTCCGGGGCGCAGGGTGTCGGCCGGCTCCAGGCCACGCGCCTCGCGACAGGCATCCTGGAATGCGTAGCGCACCGCGAGTTTGGGAACCCGGCAGTACCGTTTGGAAAGCCCGCAGGTCTCCAGCAACAAATCGGACATGTTCAGACCATCCGCTCCACCACATACGGGCGCCAGAACCGGCAGACCAGCCAGCCCAGCACCACCAACACAAAGCCCACAGGCAACCCGGCCAACGTCGCAAACACCGAGCCCGGGGCGCCGTACGCCGCGGTGCGGACGCTGTCGAAGAGCATTCCCAAAGGGTTGCCTGCCATCGCGGTGTGCATCAGGGTTCCCGGCTTGGGGGAGACGAACACCGGGGTGGTGGCGAACAGCACCCACGGAAGGAACGAAAAAACGTTCGCGATGTCGCGTTGCAGCACCGAAACCGGCGCGACCATCAGACCCAGACCTGCCCCAACCAAAAGTGTGGCGGCGAGGCCGAGAATCGCGAGCGGCGCGGTTGCCGCCGGCACGATGCCGAACCAGGCGAAGGCTCCCAGGGCCACCAGCAAGCGCAGGGCCGTGTTGAACGCCGCGTCCACCAGCGCCGCACCGATCAGGCCCTCGATCTGCAGGTTGCCGCGGGCCAGCAGCGCCTGATTGCCCCCGAAGACCCCCCGGGTGGAATTCAGACCGTCCAGGAACGTCTGCGCCACCACAATGCCGAACACGCCGTAGAACGCCGGCGGGATGCCTCCGGGAACATCGCCCACCAGTTGCGCGCGCTGTCCGCTGGTGATCACCAGGGCGACGATCAGCGACGGAGCGACAGCCCAGAGCAGGCCCAGTTGGGCGTTGCGGTACCGTTGGATGAGGCCACGCTTGAAGAAACGCAGGACCGTCGGGCGCGAGCCGTGCAGATCCGAAAGGGCGTCTGCGACGAACTGCCGTGGCCGACGCAGGCGACTGGCCGCGCTGGCTTCATGCAACGGAGGCATGGGTTTCGCAACGGGCCGGTCAGGCGTGGGAATCTCCGGACTCATACGGGCTTCTCCGCGACGATCAGCGACCGGGTGTCCGGGGCGTACCCCAGTCGCGACAACGATTCCAGATAGGTGAATCCCGCTTTGCGGCCGAATTCAAGGTTCTTGTGGGCCGGATTTCCGAATATCTCGAAAGTTTCGGCCGATCGAATACGGAAACCTGCGGATCCGAGGCGCGACTCCCAATCGCTTCTCTCGTAACACAAGTATTGCCACTCTCGATAGATAACCTCGCGCCCCCGAATCTG
>CAZYBA010000028.1:0-4878 GCA_964646105.1 uncultured Armatimonadia bacterium | reverse complement strand
TGATCCGCCGCAATGCGCCTCATGTCATGGTAATCGCCGTTGACAATCCGGATGCGATCCTCCAGCCCCGCCTGGGCGACGACACCCTCGGCCTCGCGCGCCAAAGTTTCTCCAAGAGTGATTCCTATAGTGTGGACATCGTTGCGGCGCGCGATCTCGACGGCTGCCCCTGCGATGCCGCATCCCGCGTCCACCAGACACATGCCATCCGACAATTCCATCTTGCGTACCAGCCAGTCGAAATATGCTTCGAGTTGGTCCCCTACTTCCTCTTGGAAAACCGTACCGCAGACCTCGCGGTAGAGACCGAGGAAACGATCGTAGTGACCCACGATCGCCGCCTTCCACTCGTCCTTCGGGAGCAGATCGAAACCGGGTTGCGAAAGTTGGGCTGGTATTGCGTCCGTTTCCGTACCAACAGGTTCGGCCGGAGATGCAGCGGGATGCGGTTCCAAGGTCGGGACCGGCTCGAGCGTCTCCCAGACCGGCAGGGTGGGCAGGGCGGAGCGGGCCTCCAAAACCGGCTGGGTGGGCAGGGCGGAGCGCGCCTCTAAAACCGGCTGGGTGGGAAGCACCGGTTTTTCGACAGCGGATTTCCGTTCTTCGGCGAAATCGGTACGGGATGCAACAGGCGTTTCACGCATCAGGTCCGCAACCCCCTCGGTTCGCCGACTGCGACCCGACGATGAACCATTCCAAGCAAATCTTTAATTCTCATAATGCATTCCTGACTGTAGAGCCGTGCAGATCCGAAAGGGCATCGGCGACGAACTGCCGTGGCCGACGCAGGCGACTGGCCGCGCTGGCTTCCTGAAACGCCAATCAAACCCGGGACCGCCTACCTCGGAATTGTCTTCGGATTCGGCGCCCTGAGGAGCGGGGCTTGCAGGCGGTGTCGGCGAAGCCGCATGCTCGCCAGACGGCATCGTGGCGGAAACCGACAGGACAGACTGGCGACGGCCCGACCTGCCAATCTTTCGAAACCAATCGAGGGCAATCATGCGGCACTCCAGTTGCGGGTAGGGGCTGGCTGGGGATGTCCGCGTTCCCCTGCCAAGGCACGTGCATGCGCGTAAAGCTCTTGGTCGAAGCGGGTCAGACGATCGATGCGGCGCACCAGAAACTCGGGAAGCTTGCTGCTCTCGCGGTGGGTGCGCCGGATATCGCGTCCCGGTTCGATGTTGTCGCGCGGCGTCTGGGCGGGAGGTTCCACCCCCAGCAGGGCGCACAATTGCACCACGAACGTGTCGATCTCCTCCACCGTCCCCACCAGCGCCATGGAGTCGAGGCGACGTTTGGCACGTTCCAGCGCCTCGGGCAACGCCGAATCGGGAACCGAGAATTGCTCGTTCATCGAGCCGCCCGGCTTGCCAAGTCGTTCAAAATCGAGAAGCACCCCGAGGCTGCGAGTTTGGTAATTGTGGAAAACCCGATACCGAGGCTGTGCGAGGCGATTGACCGCATACGGAAAAGTCCACCACAACACCCACTGCAACCGATTTCGGGACCATCCCCTTTTCTGGACATAGTGGTGGCGGAGCGCATGCCGGAAAAGCGAAATCGTTTGTTCGAACGGGTCCCGAAGCAAGGTCACGGTCGGGATATCCCGCCCGAGCAATGTCGGGATCAGGGTTCCCAGATGCCCGTGGTAGCACCGGTAGCCGGCCACGGCCTCGCGCGTCCAGCCGCCTGTATTGTCGAAATGGTGGATCGGGAACATTTCGTTCCGCGAGTACGCAGATCCGAGTACGGAAACCACGGACGTTCCCGCGGTTTTCGCAACATGATCGAAATAAATCTCGGGCAATGCCGGGCGTTCGGTGGATCTATTCACGGAATCCATGCCCCCCCCCGCATGCCATGGGCAGCGCCCTCGGAAACAGCGTTTTGCATCAAGCAACCCTCCGGTCCGACCCGGTGTTTCCACCGGACATCTGTCCCCGTTCCGCCGACTGGATGCGCCGCTCCAGAAGTTCGTTCGCGTAGGAATAGAGCAACCGGTCGTAGCGGGTGTGCTTGTCGGCAAAACGCATCAACGCAGGAGGAATCCGGGGGTCGTTCCGGTAGCTGTCCCCCACCTTGCGGCCGGGGCCTACATTCAGTTCCGGGAACTGGGCCGGGGCGGGAAGTCCGGCAAATGCGCCGACCAGTTCCAGCGACTCGGCGAACCGCTCGGTAATTCCCACCACCGCCATGGAGTCGAGACGTCGTTTGGCACGCTCTAGAATGGCGTCCATTCCCAAATCCCGGCTTTGCTCGAGCCCGATCGCGATCATGGTCATGTAGTCCCGGGGCAGGCGGTCGTCGGGAACGTCACGGAAATCGACTCCAAGGTAATGGGTTTGGAAATCCTGATGCCCTTGGGCCCGGCAAACCGCATCCATGGCGCGGTGCACCAACGGGGAAAACCCACGCCGATACGCGATCAGCCGCGGTGAAAGCAGACGGTAGAACAGCTTGCTTGCCGGCACCTTGCTTTCCCGGTACCGCAACCAGGAGATGGTTTGCTCGAACGGATCCCGCAGGAACGTTATCGTCGGGATTTCGCGCCCGAGAACCCGATACAGCAGACATCCGACATGGCCGTGGAAGAAGCGGATTGATTCCAGCTTCTCAGGTCCTGAGTCCAGCAGCCCACCGGGCTTGGTGAATGTCAACGTCTGATCTTTCGGGTACGCCTTGGCAAGGTACCGGCGCACAGACGATCCGGCGGTCTTGGGGATATGGAAGAAGTAGAGACCGTTTTCAGCAGCGGGCATATCCACCATTATCGGTATTTCGGAAACGAAACCTCAGCCGCCGGCAACCCGTTGGAGGGTTTGGTGACGCACGCCCCCAAGCATTCCAAGGGTTAGACGGTAGGTACGGGACACCCGGTCCAAGGCAACGGGTTCGGGCAGTCGGCGAAAGCGGATTGCGGGAATAAACGAATCCCAACATCGCTCCGGCATGGAAACCCTGGGGAAACAGGGATGGCAACAACGCAGAATCCGTCGATCGTTACGCGGCCTGCGGCGATGGGATGGCGGAAACGAGACCAACCCTGCGATCCAGCGTCTCCAAGGCGTATTGGTACAGCGCCCTGTCGAACTGATTGTTTGCTTCGATCAGATCACACAATTTTGCCGGCAAATCGCCGGAGGCGCGATAGGTCGCTCCGGGAGTATTTCCCGGCGCGACATTGGCAACTGGCGCCTCGACTGGTCTTGGCACGCCGATACGGTCGCATATTCGGGCCACCCCTTCATCGAACCGCTCGACAACGCCGAATTCCACCATGTTGTCGAGACGGCGCTTCGCCCGTTCCAGGATGGCATCCATCCCGAATTCCCGTATCGCCCGCAACCGTCGTTTGAGCGTGGCTGTCTCGCATGGTTTTCCCAGAAACGGGTTGAGATCGAGATCCACCCCCAGGGCAATTGTCTGCTGATTGAAACGCAACAGCGCCCAATCGCGAAGCGGACCCTGTTTTGCGGCAGAAAAGCCCACCGTCCGCGCCAATGTCAAGCCGATCTCAATTTCGAGTTTCTTCAGCGTGCTGCCGTGCCGCAGTCGATACCGCATGCCGGAGACCGATTGATCGAACGGGTGACGCAGCATGGTCACCGTGGGCAGTGGGCGATCGATCAGGCTGTACAGTCCTGTTCCGAAATGCCCGCAATAAAACCGGTACGATTGCAAACTTTCCCGCGAGGCCAAGGCCAATTCGTCCAGGGTCGCATACGGCAACCGCTCGGATCGCGGGTAGAACCGTGTCAAGTAGCGCCGCAGAGCGGATCCCGCAGTCTTTGGAATATGCAGAAAGTAGACTTCGCCGGGGGTCGATGGCAAGGTTGTGTCGCAACCGGATTTCGGAAGGCCTTCTGGATTCATGCGGCCCTCTCGTGCGTTCCCGTGCGGGCTTCCGACCCCATCGGCCGGTCCTGTCCGGCGAGTCGCTGGTCCAGCAATGCGTTCGCGTAGGCATAGATCTGCCGGTCGTAAAACGTATGCCGCTCGACCAGACGCGCCAACGCCTTGGGAACCGTGGGATCGTCGCGATAACTGGAATGAACCGAACGGCCCGGTGCAACCCGCTCCACAGGCGACTTCTCCGGCGCCGGCACTTTCAGGAAATCGCACACCAGGCCGAGCGACTCGTCGAAACGTTCGGTAACTCCCACCACGGCCATGGAGTCCAGACGGCGTTTCGCTTGCTCGAGGACACCGTCCATGCCGAGTTCGCGGACGCGACTCCTTGCCAGCAATGCCAATTCGAATCGCAGCAACGGGCCGGGACGCAGCCGTGTCGGGTCCAAAGCCACCCCGAGGCGGCGGGTCTGGAACTCGTTATGTAAGGTGAAGGGGTAGAGACGGTCGAGAGAACCGGAGAAGCCATTGCCGGAATGGTTTTGCAGACCCTTGAGATAGCAGCCCAACAGAAACGAGAACAGCCTTCGCCCCCGATTGTGATGAACCATGAATCGCAAACGCGAGATGCTCTGCTCGAACGGATCGCGCAGGAAGGTGACCGTCGGCACGTCACGGTCCAGAAACGGGTAGAGAAGGTTGCCGACATGCCCGTGGAAATACCGGTGCCGGTTGATCTGCTCCCGCGACATCCCGATCAACTGCTCCGGCTTGATGAAGTCGAAACGTTCGTCCTTCGGATACAGCGAGCGCAGAAAGTGACCCAGCGAGCTTCCCGCCGTCTTGGGGATGTGGAAGAAATAGAGATCGGTTTCTGGTGAAGGCATCGGAGAAATCATCGGTCTTTCGAGGGGCAATTCTCAGCGTGGAGTGCAGTTGAGAAGAATTCGTTCGGATCGGGCGGAGTCGCGAAAAACCGCGCTCAGGCCGCTTGGCGGGGAGTGTCTTCCGGGTTCCGTGCGATAGGGC
>CAZYBA010000027.1:15142-16827 GCA_964646105.1 uncultured Armatimonadia bacterium | reverse complement strand
GTTCTTCCCGCGACACTCGAGCCGCTGTCGGGGTTGCGAGGCTCGATCAATGTGCTGACGGGGTTGACCCAGTACAACGCCAATGCGTTGGGGGACGGCGGTGGCGACCATGCCCGTTCGGCATCGGCGTGGCTGACCGGGTGTCATCCCCGCAAGACCAGCGGTGCCAATATCAAGGTGGGGGTTTCGGTCGACCAGTTGGCGGCGCAGGCGCTCGGTCGGCAGACGCGGTTTCCGAGTCTGGAGATCGGTTGCGAACGGGGTGGGTTGGCGGGTGACTGCGACAGCGGTTACTCGTGTGCGTACTCCAACTCGATCAGTTGGCGGACCGAGTCGACGCCGGTCGCCAAGGAGGTCGATCCGCGGCTCGTGTTCGATCGTTTCTTCTCGTCCGGCGATCCTGGCGAGGATGCGGCGGCGCGTGCGGAGCGGTTGGAGGAGAACAAGAGCATCCTTGATTTCGTGGCCGCGGACGCCAAGCGTTTGGAGAAGCGGCTGGGTGCCCACGACCGTGCCAAGTTGGACGAGTACATGACCGGTATTCGGGAAATCGAGCGTCGCATTGGCTTCCTCGAGCGTTCGGGGGGCGATTCCTCGAATCTGTCGTCGTTGCGCGACCGTGTTCCCGCGGGGATTCCGAAGGATTACGAAGAGCATGTCCGCCTCATGGGCGACATGATGGTCTTGGCATTCCAGGCGGACCTGACACGGATCACGACATTCATGTTTGCCAACGAGGGTTCGAACCGGGCGTACCGTTCGATCGGGATCAACGACGGTCACCATGAGTTGTCGCACCATGGCAGGGATGTCCGCAAGCTTGAATCGTTGCACAAGATCAACCGGTTCCACGTGGATCAGCTCGCCTACATCCTGCGAAAGATGGAGAGTGTGCGGGAGGGGGATCGTTCGCTGCTCGACAACACGCTGTTGGTCTACGGCGGAGGCATCGGAGACGGTGATCGTCACAATCACGACGACCTCCCCATCTTGGTGGCAGGCAAGGGCGGTGGCGCGGTCAAGACGGGGCGTCATCTGCGCTACCAGAACGGTACTCCGATGACCAATTTGTTTGTGACCATGCTGGACCGTGCGGGGATGCCGGTGGATAAGTTCGGAGACAGCAACGGCAAGCTGGTGCAGTTGTTCTGATCTATTCCTGTCGGCGCGAGAAAGAAAACGCCCCCGTGTGCCGGTCGGCAACGGGGGCGTTTGGTTTGGGCGAATCGCCGCGGTCTCGGCGATCCGACTATTGGGGCGTTGCGGTGAGGAGTCCGCGCCGGGTGGCTTCTCGAAACGCTTGAAGCCGGTTGCTCACACTCAATTTGCTGTAGATGTTGGCCAGGTGGAAGTCGACGGTGCGCTTGCTCACATAGAGTTGGTCGGCGACTTCCTTGCTGGACTTGCCCTCGATGACCAACTGGAGAACTTCGATTTCCCGCTTGGTCAGTTTGACCGGTCGGCCCTCGCCGGATTCGGCATCTTCCACATCGTACATGCTCATGTTGTTTGATTTCCTTTGTGTGATCTCGGCGGTTCTGCAACCGCGTCCCCGCAACACTTCGGGGTTTCCACAAGTTTCATGCCAACACGGGCTGTGTGTTTCACCTGTTTTTTTCGTGCGGCCCCGGTTTTTTTTACGGGGCTCGGTTCTGCCTCTTGATTGACACTCTTTCCCGGCAGTC
>CAZYBA010000027.1:9875-15132 GCA_964646105.1 uncultured Armatimonadia bacterium | reverse complement strand
CGGCCGGGTTTTTGAACTTTTACGGAGGTTGTTCCCTTATGCAGGCTGTGATTCTGGCTGGCGAGCGCGGTGCGCCGTTGTATCCGCTGACCGCCCGTCACCCGCGTGCGATGTTGCCCGTGGTCGGCAAGCCATTGGTCCAGTGTCAATTGGAGTTGTTGCGTCGCCACGGAATCACGGACGTCCTCCTTTGCCTGCAGTCGATGCCGGAGGTTTTCGAGGGGCGTTTCGGCGACGGTCGGTCGTTGGGGATGAAACTCCATTACCATAGGGAGCAGGTGCCGTTGGGCACTGCCGGCGCCGTGCGTGCGGTTGCGGACCGACTGGTGGAAGACGACGTTCTGGTGTTGAACGGTCATGTCCTCACCGACGCCGACCTGACTGCGTTGCTGGAATTTCATCGTCACCACGAGGCTGACGCCACCATGTTGCTGGCCACGGTAGCCGATGCCTCCCGGTTCGGAGTGGTGGTGCGCGATGCGGAGGGGCGTGTCCTTTCGTTCGATGAGAAACCGATCGCGGGGAATGTTTCCACCAACACGATCAATGCCGGGATCTATGTGTTGCGCCGTTCGGTATTGCGTCGCATGCCTCCGGCGGCGGAGGTGTCTTTCGAACGGGAATTCTTCCCCAAGCTGATTGCGGAAGGGGCGAAGGTGTTGGCCTCGGTGGCGGAAGGCCGTTACTGGCGTTCGATTTCCAGCCTGACCGACTATCAGCAGGCGCAGGTGGACATTCTCGAGCAGCGGGTCGATGTGGAGATCGGCGGGGTTCAGGTCCGGGACGGTGTTTGGGTGGGCGAGGATGCGGTGATCCATCCGACCGCCGTGTTGCGGGGACGCATTTTCGTGAACCACCATACGGAGATCGGCCGTGACGCACGTGTCACGGGGACGGTTGCGATCGGCTCGCGGTGCCGGATTGGCGAGCGGGCGTCGGTCGAGGACGCGATTGTGTGGCGCGGTTCGGTCATTGAGAACGACGCGGTGGTGCGTGGGTGTATCCTGGGGGACTCGTGCACGGTGCGTGCGGGGGCGACCGTCCAGCCCGGTTCTGTGGTTGGTTCCGAAGGGGTGATTGCGTCGGTGGTGTCCCGCCTGCCTACCCGTGGAGACGTCCAGCGCGCGGCGATCAAGTTCGGTACGGATGGTTGGCGCGGGATTATCGCCGACGATTTCACCGTGGACAATGTCCGTTTGGTGACGCAGGCGATTTGTTCGTGGATTGTCGCCGGCGAGGTGCCTGGCGACGGTTTGATCGTCGGTTACGACCGGCGGGCGCAGTCCGAGGTGTTCGCCCGTGCGGTCGCGCAGGTGGCATTGGCAAACGGGCTGCGGGTGTTGCTGACCGACAAGGAATGCTCGTCACCGGCGGTTTCCTTCGCCTGCCGGTATTACGGCGCTGCCGCCGGAATCATGATCACGGCGTCCCACAACCCTCCCGGATTCAACGGCCTGAAGATCAAGGCCGGTTACGGAGGCTCGGCGACGCCGGAGATGGTGGCCCGGGTCGAGGAGCACCTGCGGAATTTGCTCCGCTCCGGCGCGGCCCCGCGGACGTCGCAGACGCTGCCCGAGACGACGGATCTTTCGGGGCCGTATCTCGCTCACTGCGCCCGTTTTGTCGATCTGGCGCGCATTCGTGCGGCGGGTCTTTCGGTGGTGGTCGATCCCATGCATGGTTCCGGGGCCGGGATGTTGACCGGGATCCTGCGTGACGCCGGGGTGGATGTTCATGAGATCCGTAGCGAGCGGAACCCGGTTTTCGGTGGTGTCAATCCCGAGCCGATCGCCAGCAACATGCAGGCGTTGTTCGACGCCGTTCGCGAACGGGGCGCCAATGTCGGGATCTGTCTGGACGGCGATGCGGACCGGTTGGGGGCGTGCGACAGTGCGGGCAACTTTGTCGACTGCCACCGTTTGTTCGCGGTGCTGCTGCGACATCTGGTCGAGGAGCGGAAGTGGACGGGCAGTGTCGTGCGGACGGTGTCCACGACCCGTGCGCTCGACAAGTTGTGCGCGCGTTACGGATTGTCGATCGAGGAGACTCCGATCGGGTTCAAGTACATTTGCGAGAAGATGCTTTCCGGGGACGTTTTGATCGGTGGCGAGGAGTCCGGTGGAATTGGGGTCAAGCACCATTTGCCGGAGCGCGACGGCGTTTTGATGGGCTTGTTGGTGCTCGAGGCAATGGCGGCAGCGGGTCGGAATCTGGAAGAACTGATCGAGGATGTGTTTGCCATCACGGGGCGTCACGAATACACGCGCACCGACCTGCATCCGGACCCGTCGCGCATGCATCGCATCATTGGATCGTTGCAGAGCTTCAAGGGGGATTCGTTTGCCGGAGCACCGCTCGCGGCGATTGTGCGCAAAGACGGAACCCGTCTGGATTTCGAGGACGGATCTTGGTTGCTGCTGCGTCCGTCCGGGACGGAACCGGTGGTTCGTGTCTACGCCGAGGCATCGGATGCGCAGAGGGCGGCCGCGCTGGTCGACGCCGGTGTGGCATTGATCGATTCGTTCTGAGGGGGAACCATGATCGACGAATTTCGCAAGTTCATCGGGTCAGGCAATGTGATCGACCTGGCAGTGGGTGTCGTTGTCGGCGGGATGTTCGGCAAGATAGTTACGGCGTTTGTCGACGATTTGGTGAATCCGCTGTTGGGCTTGATGGGAAAGGCGGATTTCACCAATCTGTACATTCCGCTGTCCGACAAGGTGACTCCCGGATTGGCGTTGGCCGATGCCCGCAAACTCGGTCCGGTATTGGCGTGGGGGGATTTCGTCACCACCGCCATCAACGTCCTGTTGACAACGTTCGCTATTTTTCTGGTGGTCAAGGGAATCAACCGGATGCGCGAAATGGGGACCAAACCGGCACCGGAAGCGGCCCCTGCTGCGCCGCCACCGCCGCCTGCGGACGTCGTGTTGTTGACCGAAATCCGCGATTTGTTGCGCGCGCCGCGCCCCTGATCGGTCTTTCGGTCCGGTTTCGACCCGAAACGACAAGACGCCCGGTGTTCCCGTGGAGCCAATCCGCGGGAATCCGGGCGTTGTGTTGTTCAGGATTTCGGTCTTTGGGGCGGGAGTGTCGCGGGATGTGACAATGGGCAGGTTTGCTTCCCATGCCGGCGGTGTGTCCTGTCTGTCTGGTATCTTGCCGAAAGTCAGCCTCGGGCATCCCGCCACGAGTGCCTGGGTTGCCATCCGAGGAGAGTCTTGGCGACGCGGCAGTCGATCAGACCGGTATGGGTTCCCCGGGCCAGCCAGGCTTTCTTGTCCTGGATCCACGAAACGTCCCCGTAGAAGCGTTCGACGAGTTCGGCGGTGGGGACTCCTACCGTGGTGTCGTCGGCGGCAAGAAGGAACGATGCATAGCCCGTGATGTCCTTTTCGAGCGCGGCGACGGTGGCTTCGCAGACATCGCGTACATCGACATAGCTGAAGAACTCGGACAGTGCAGACCGTGACGGCGGGGTGGTCGGGTCCCATTGGTTGAAATGGGCGTACGCGGACGGTTGGGGGCAATAGACCGGGCGTGGACACAGGACGGTCATCGCGTGGACCCGTGCGAAGTGTTCGGCGATTTCCTCGACCAGATGTTTTGCCAATTGGTACGGGTTGCGGGTGTCGGGCGGGGTTTGGTCGTCGCCGGGCAGGTACGGGGCGGTCCGCTCGACCCCGAAGCAACCGAATGCGTTGACGGACGAATAGCAGACGGCGCGGCGGATGCCGTGGGCGACGCAGGCGAGGAGCACATTCCAGGTACCTTGCGCATTGGATGCCAGCACTGCTTCTTCTTTGCCGGCCACAGGGCCGGGTATGGCGCCGAGATGCGCCACGGCGTCGCAGCCTTCCGCCGCAGCGAGGACGGTCGGGTAGTCGCGCAGGTCTCCGGTGATGTCTCCTCCGGGAACGACATCGAACGAGACGACGCAGTGTCCGCGTTCGATCAGGCGGGCGACCAGGTGACGACCGATCCCGCCTTGGGATCCGGTGACGAGAATGCGCATACGGAGAGCTCCTTCCGCGGGTTGCGGACGCGCCCATTTAACCGGGATTCGGTTGGTGGGTCCAATGCGCGGCGCCGGATTATTTTCGAGGTCCACTGGTTGCGATCAGGGCGATCCGAGTCCGCCACGCAGGGCTTCCATGAGCAGCATGCCGGCAGCCACCGTGACATTGAGACTGTCGGCGCGGGCGCCGGGCGCCATGGGCAGGCGCACCACGCAAGAGCACGCGCTCATGGCGGCCTGGGTCATGCCGGATTGCTCGTTGCCGACCACGACCACCAGCGGGCGTTTGTTCCAGGAAACATCGAAGGCGGTCCGTGGGGCATTGCCGGAAGACCCGACGACGTGGGCGCCGGCGTCGGCGAGTCGTGCGAGTTCACCGGGAAGGTTGTTGGTCAGTGCGATCGGTAGCCGGAGGATGGATCCGGTGGTGGATCGGACCGCGGAGCGTTGCCACGGTTCGGCGGAATCGGCGGTGAGCAGGAGTCCGTCGCATCCCAGCGCGTCCGCGGTACGTACCAGAACCCCGACATTGCGCGGGTCCTGAATCGATTCCCCGACCAGCAGGATGCCGTTGCGTATTCCGATTTGCTCCGGAGTTGCCAGGACCCGATCGACGACCGCGACGGCAGCGGAACCGGTTTCGTACCCGGTTCCCATCAGTTTCGAGAGCAGTCCGGATGTCGCCGTGTAGAGGGCGACATTGGGGTTTGTGCAGACGTCCGCGAGTGCTTGTGCCTCCTCGTGCCGGGCGAAGATTGCCCGGACCCGTTCCGGGCAGTCGCGCAGTGCCTGATGGACCATGGCGATGTCTTCAACGAGGAAACGGTGTTGTTCGAGACGACCGGCGGGTTTGGTGAGCGCCACCGCGTCACGGAAGGCGGGGTCCTTGATTCCGGAAAGGTTGTGCACATCGACACTCTACCGGAATGAGAACCATCCCAACCGGCTTCGGCGAAGTTGGAGTCTTCGAATGATGGATATGAATTCGCGGCAGTTGGCGGGAATTGGAAACGTTCGGCCGGATCCGGGGGACGCGCAAGGGAACGGGATCCGCCGTAGTGGGAGATAGTAGACGTTGGCAGGAATCGCTCAATTTGCCCAACGGGAAACCCGCGTCACACAGGCGGTGGGTACTTGCGTCGGTGCACGTGATTGAGTCCGCAATCCGGGCAACGAGATCGGATTACCCAATCTCCTGTGGATTCTTGGGAGTGTTGGATGGGTTTTAGGTGATTTCCG
>CAZYBA010000027.1:3943-9865 GCA_964646105.1 uncultured Armatimonadia bacterium | reverse complement strand
ACCCGATGCAGGACAGGCGTCGAGGTGCTTCTTCGTTCCCGGTTTCCGACTTGTATTCCGATACGGGATCGGTCTGTATCGCCAATGCCATGCGCTTCTCCTCGGTCCCGCGGGAACTGCCGGTTGCAGTACCGCGTGTTCTGGGGAGACACGGCGTCGGGTAGGGATTGACGGGATGGAGGGAAAAGCGTGGGGCAGCCTTGCCAATCCGGAATCGCTGCCAACTTGTTATCGGGTCGCTATGCGCCGAACTGAACCTTCCTTGTCGATGGTTGTGTTGTCGTTGTTCCGAATGATGGGGGCATTACCCCTCGAAGTGTCCCGATTTCGACCTGCGGGTTCGGATACCCATCCGAACGCAGCCCTTCCGTCTTGTTGCCGTTGCTGGACTTCATTATTCGGATCCGGTGCGGATTTGGATCGTGCGATCGGCGTAGGTGCATGCGGGGTTTTCGACAGATTTTGCTTTTGGCATACCCGAAGCGCTCCAGTATGGGGAACTCGGCCCATTGCGATACCGTGCGGCAGCGGGGGCATGGTATGCTCTGCCACGTGAGACCGGCGACCGCCGCAACGTCGTCCGCCGCGTGTTTTCTCGCCTCGGCGTCGGTAGCCGCACCGACCGCGAATCCGTTCCCCCAGACGCAGTCCCCGATGCAGCGCCGTTCGGGCACGGGAGGTCGTCCCCCATTGCCACCCGGGCAAACCACTGCGCCGCGTCGCCCCGGGTTGTTGCCGCCGCGCCCGGGTTCCACCGAAGGCTCCGGCTTGCTGGACGCCATCAAGAACACGGACAACCCGCAGGCGCGGGATCCCTTTGTGTACCCGGAAGCCGATCGGTTGAGTTGGCAGGCCGACGGTACGGTTTTGGCGCAGGGAAACGTGGTGTTCCGCTGGCGGGGAAACACCCTGACCTGTGACTCGTTGCGATTCCGCGAGTCGGTCGGTTGGGTGGTGGCGGAAGGGCGTGCGGTGGTGGTGACGTCCCGGATGACCGTTCGTGCCCGTCGTTTGGCGGTGGACACCCGCAGCGAGGATTTCGAGGCCGATGACGCGTCGACGGTGGTGCCCGGGGATCTTGCCGGGATGCTCGAGGACTTGCATCTGGCGGGGAAACGCTTGGTACGGACGGGATCGGTGTTGGTGGCGGAAGAGGGCTTCCTGACCACCTGCGATCTGGATCTTCCCCATGCCCAGTTGGGGTTCTCCCGCGCGGAGTTGCGATTGGGGAAGCGTTTGGTGGTGCGTGACGCGACTGCGTATTCGTTCGACAAGCCCGTTGCCCGGATTCGTCATGTTGCGGTGCCGTTGGAGGAGCGTCGGCAGTCGCGGTTTTTGCCGACGGTGGGGAGGACCAACGAGGAGGGGTACTTCCTTAAGGCGGCGATCGGGTATTCGCTGACCCGCCTGATGCCGGGATTGCTTCGGGTCGACCTGATGGAGCGCAAGGGAGTCGGGACCGGGTTCGATCAGGTGTACCGGTCGGCATCGGACGACCCGGCGTCGGGAAATCTGTTCGCCGGCCGTGTGAACGCGTATGTTTTGGACGACCGCAACCGGGGCGTTTCCAATGTCAACCGCCGCATCGAGCATGAGCAGCGGTTCGGTGCCTTCGATGTCCGTCTCACCAGCGATGCGACATCGAATTCGTATCAGGCCGCGTTGGCCAACAGCCGAATCCGATCGAACGGAATCACGTTGACACGTTCCGGACCGGATGCGTTGTCGCTCGGATTTACCGAGAACAACAGCGATACCGGGTTCTCCCGAAATCGCGTACTCACCACGACGTTCACCCAAGGAGTGCGCCTCGGGAACTCGGGGCGGGGCAATGTGCGATTCACACGCAACGATAACGCGACATCGACTGGCTCGGGCGAGTCCGCGAAAACGGTGGCCAGTGTGCGAGAGGTGGCGGAACTGACCGCGAACGGTCGCTTGGGTCCGTTTGATGCGCAGTTGCAAGCCAACCGCAACCTGACCAATCGCCAGAGCGGGGGGACAGGCCAGGGGTCGTTTTTCGCCGGGACGGAACGATTGCCGGAGTTGCGCTTGTCAATGCGCAATCCTCCGGGGGCGCTTGCGGGAGTGCTGTCGAGCGCCCAACTGGGGTACGGTCGCTTTCTGGAGCAGGTGGTCCGGGCAGGGGTGGCCAGTCCGCTCGACACCGACCGGTTCCTTTTCGATGTCGGGTTCAAGCCCGTGGATGCGAAGCTTGGCGCCGGATGGAGGCTGCGCTCGAACAATCGCTTCCAGCAGACCGTTTACGATGGTTACGCGGCAGCCCGGTACTTGCTGGAACACTCGACCAGCCTTGATCTCGGAGGTGACGAGACGGGTGGGTGGAGTGTCGGGTACCGGTACCTGAGGCCGTACGGCGGCACTCCGGTGGGGTTTCGTTTGGATCAGAACGGTTCGAGCAATTCGGTTTCGCTGTCTTGGAGCGCCCGCGGGGACCGATTCCTGTGGAGTTCGGGAACGTCCTACGATATCGAGCGGTCGCGTCGGGCGATGTTCCCGGGGATGCCGCGGCAACCGTGGAGCAATCTGCAGGCTTCGGCGGCGTGGATTGCGAGCGCGCGTTTCGCGAACCGAATGCAGTTTTCGTTCGATCCGAACACAGGCAAGTTTCTGCAGATCGCGGAGGGTTTCCGCTGGGATGTGGGCCGCGGCGGGCGATTGGAGGTGGGTTCGAATTACGATCCCCGACTCGGGCGTTGGTCGCAACTCACCGCACGCGCGGCCGAACTGCGGTTGGATTCGCGGACACGGCTCGGGGTACAGGCGAGTTACAGCGGTTTCACCAAGCGTTTTGACTACCGGGCGTTGGCGTTGGTGCGTGAATTCCACGATTACGTGGCGACATTGTCGTTTGTCGATCAGCCGTTCGGGTTCCGTTCCGAGCGAGGGGTGAACCTTTCGATTCGATTGAAAGCGTTCGGGGAGGCGGCCGCGGCCAATGGCGGTCGATTTGGATCGGCGGTCGACAACGGCCTGGGTGGATTCGGTGGGGGATACGGCGGAGGGTTTGGCGGCGGGTTCGGGGACAGTGCGGGGGGCGGAATCGGGGCGGGTTTGAGCGGGGGAATGTTCGGCGCGCCGTTTTAGGTCGGTAAACCGGTGGTGTCAGGACTCGGTCGGGCTTGCGGATTGCGATTGCTCGTCGCGGGGATTGGTGCTGACCGGGGGAACGGTTCCACGTTCGGGCCAGGTCCGTGTCTCGATGGAGGGGGCGTACCGGGCGAACACCGGGCTGTCGGGATGGTCCCAAGGGGAGGGAATATCGGCGAGGAAGGCATCGCCAATCGCCAGCGATTGCCATTGGGGAGTCTCGAAGGCGACCCTGTGTACGATGGCGTTCTTGCGTCCGATTCTCGGGAAGTGGACGTGCGTGTCGGGATTGTCCACCAGCGCCAGGGCTTCTGGCCGGGGCGCCGTTTGCTCCCGGTCGGTCTGGCGTTCGACGCGGACGCGGATGCGGGGTGTTTCGGTGGCGACCGCGAGGGTGGCGCTATCGATGGTCCCGGAAACGGGATTTCCGTCGACGACGGTGTCGAAACGTCCTTCGACGGTGGTTGCGGAAAGCGGGAAGAGGGCTTGCGCCAATCCGGCGTGGGAGATGTAGCTGCGCACGACCACATGGGCGAGTGTTTCATTCCAGAAGACCGGGATTCTCAACTCGGCGTGTCGGTAGGTTTCGCCCCAGGATTCAGGCAGTGGGGCCCATCGGGCTGCGGAACGCAGGGACGACCAGAGGACCACCAGACCGGACCGGGAATCGCCGTGGTCGGGCAAGGTAGCCGGCTGCAGTCCGTGGGGAAGCAGCCGAGCGATCACGTCCGCGGGCAGCTTCCAAGCCGCCGCAATAACATCGCGTTGCAAGGAGCGCGACGCGGCGGCGCGTCCAATCTGGGGTGCGGGCATGGCGGTGGCGCCCGGGAAAGCGGGGTTCACGCCCGCCGGGGCGTATAATTCATACCATGCCTGAACCGAGCCGGACGTCCGCAACTGCGCCTGAGAACCACAAACTGCGTGGGGTGGCGCGCTCGTTGGTGATCGGGGTGGGGGGTACCGGCCACAAGGTGCTTCTCGACATTCGCGAACGATTGCTGCGCAAGCACGGTTCGCTCGATCGTCTGCCGATTGTCTCGTTCCTGTTGCTCGACACGGACCAAGCCATCTTCACCAAGGTCCCGGGCATTCCGGAAGCGGCCAATCTCGACAACGCCGACAAGATCCACATATCGGTGCACGGGGTGGAATCGTTGCGTCGGACCCTGCCCGAATATCCGCACCTGCGGGACTGGCTGGATCCGCGCACATTGTCCGGGGATATCCACCAAGGCGCGGGTGCCGTCCGTGCCCGGGGGCGTTTGGCGTATTTCTGGAACTACCCGACCATCGCACGGCGCATCGAAGAAGCCGCCGCGCAGATCACCAAGGATTCGAGCAAGGCGGTCGCGATCCGCAACGGATTGCAGGTTTCCGAGGGCGTGACTGTCTACATCGTCGGGTCGCTCCTCGGAGGCACCGGCTCTGGCATTTTCCTCGACCTTGCCTACACGGTGAAGGAACTATTGCGGAACCAGCGCATGCTCGAGGTGGTGGGGGTGTTTTCCATTCCTCCGAATTCGGCTGCGGTGGCGGTTGACAACCGTCCGAACGCGTACGCGAGCCTGCTCGAACTCAACCACTACAGCGATGTCTCGACCACGTTCACGGCCCAGTACCAAGCGGACCAACCCGGGATCGAGAACGACGATCCACCGTTCCGGTACACGTATCTCGTGGACACGTCGTCGCCGAAAGCCAACCTCGGCTCGGTCGACAAGTTGGTGGAAATGGTGGGGCACTCGCTGTTCCTCGACCTAACCAGCGAGTTCCAGCGTCAGAAGCGGTCCAACCGCGACAACTTCGACCAGTTCCTGACGCAGCCCGACGAATTGGGATGTCCGCAGAATTTCCTGGCGATGGGGCTTTCCGCCATCCATTTTCCGAAAGAGAAGGTGGTGGACGCGTGTGCGAGCCGACTCGCCCGGCGGATCGTGTCGCGCTGGACCGAGCCACTCGAGCGGGTTTCGAACATCGGAGCGTTCACCGACAGCGAAACGGTCCGCCTCGGCCTCGACGCCGACTCGCTGCTGCGTCAGGTTTCGGTGGCCGGCACGGAAACCGGCGAGCTTCTGCGCGATGTCGCAATGGCGTGGTGGAGCCGCGCCGATCGTCAGTACCAGACCCGTTATCCCGGACACAAGCAGGTGGTCGAGTTCTTGTCTGGGCGTTTGAAGGAGCATGAAACCAAGTTCGCCGACACCGACCCGAACCCGGATTTCCTTTCGAAGCAGCGTGCGCAACTGGGCGAATACCTGTACCAGATGCAGCAGAACCTGCGATCGTTGCACGGGGTCAAGGAGAGTGCGCTGCGGGCGTTCCTCGGCGAGTGTGTCAACGATCCGGCGCGTCGGCATGGGGTGGCCCGTGCATTCCTCGATCAACTGTCGGTGCGGTTGCGCTCGGATGCCACCGACCTCGCGCGTCGTCGCGACCGTGCCAAGGAAGAACTCGCCCCGGCTGCGTCGGCCCGCGACAGTCAGCTTGGGGAGATCCAGCGGCTCGCCGACGACGCGGTGTTGTCTCTGATTCCTACTGCCAAGCGGCGTGAGATCGACGAGCGCAAGGACGCGTGGCTGTCGCATGCGCGTCGCTGGGAGACCACATTGCTCGAGATCCGCTCCGCCGAGCTGGCGTTGTCGTTCCTCGACCGATTCCAGGGGGTAATCGAAGCCCTCAAGGACGAGATGGATGCGTACATCGACCGGATGCGTTCGCTCGAGTCGCTGTTCCGAAAGTCCGAGCAGGAGGCGGTGGAGTCGCCGGTTGATGTAAACGGCTTGGTGTTGTTCGACCGCGGGCGGCGTGTCG